>NZ_JBEXDT010000003.1:0-198829 GCF_040605905.1 Nonomuraea sp. NPDC005501
GGCCGCGGCGCGCCGCCGCATCGCAGCGCGTTCCTGGACGAGCGCGGCCGGCTGCTCGGGTCGGTGTCGTTCGACGGGTACGAGGACCGCTACGGCATGCCGGCGGTCACCATCCTGCGCGCCGGCCTCCACGCGCTGCTCTGGGAGGCGGCGGCCGACGCCGGGGTGGAGCTGGCCGGCGGACGCGCCGCCGCCCGGTACCTCGACCACGGCTCGCACGTCGAGCTGGTCACCGACGCCGGCGAGGTGCTGCGCGGCGACCTGCTGGTCGGGGCCGACGGCGTCAACTCGGCCGTACGCGCGCGACTGCTGGGCGACGGCGAGCCGCGCTACCGGGGATTCACCGCGGTGCGCGGGATCGGGCCCGCCCCCGCGGCCCACCCCGACGGGTTCATCGCCTACGGGCGGGGCCTGGTGCTCTTCGCCGCCGCGCTCGGCGGAGGGGACCTGTACTGGGTGGCGTCGATGACCGCGCCGCGCGGCGTCTGGCCGCGCCGGCCGGTCGCCGAGGCGCTGGCCCACGTGATCGAGCGCACCAGCTCCTGGCATCCGGACCTGCGCAAGGTGCCGGCCTCGGCCGATCCGGCCGGCTGTGTCGTCCACGACGTCTTCGACCGGCCGCCGCCGCGCACGTGGAGCCGGGGCCGCGTCGTGCTCGCCGGCGACGCCGCGCACCCGATGGTGTACACCCTCGGGCAGGGGGCCGGGATGGCCCTGGAGGACGCGGCCGTCCTCGCCGCCGCGCTCACCGCGACCGGCACCGCCACGCCGGACGGGACCGACGGCGCCGGGGTGGAGCGGGCGTTGCGGCGTTACGCGGCCGAGCGGGGCCCGCGCGTGCGCCGGATCGTCCGCCAGTCGCGGCTGCTGGGCCGGGTCGGTCACGTGCGCTCGCCGTTGCTGGTCGCGATCCGCAGGGCGATTCTGATCGCCACGACCCGTGGGGACGGCGCCGGCGAGCAGAGCGCGGACGTGTTCGGCTGGACTCCCCCCGAGGAGGCCCCGCGCTGAGCGGCCGCCGGCCGCGGGGCCTCACCGCTAGCGTGCCCGGCCCGCCAGGTAGGCCGCGCCCCGCGCGGAGATCCGGTAGCCGGTGCCGAGGCTGACGGTCAGCCCGAGGTTCTTGAGCTTGCGCACGTCCAGCTTGAACTGCGCGGCGTCACGTCCCAGCTCGTCGGCCAGGTCGCCGGCCCGGACCTCCGGCCGGCGGCTGATGATCTCCAGCGTCGCCTCGGTCCACGGGCCGGTCCTGCTCCCCCGGTCCAGCCGGGCGAGCCTGGCCGCGATGGTCTCCCGCTCCTCCGCCGACAGGTCGCCGGAGGCCGCCGCCTCGTCGCGCGGGTCGGGCTCGTCGACGAACCGGACGCGGAGCCGGTAGACGGGGTCGCCGGGATGCCCGCGAAGATCCTCGACCACGGCGGCGGCCGACGGATAGCCGGCGGCCTCCGCGTCGGCGTCGGTGATCCGCCCGGCCTCCACGACGTCGATCGCGTCGACCGCCACCCGGCCCAGCGCGGTGCGGTACACGTTGCCCGCGGTCGCCTGCCGCTGCCGCCAGCGGCGGAACAACACGGTGATGGCGCCGCTGCGAATGCCGTCATGCCGTTCTTTCTCGATCAGCATGAGGGGAGGCTACCGCCCGCGGCCCGTCATTCCCGGCCGGACGCGGGCGGCTCCAGCATCCTGTCGGGGTTGGGGCAGACGTGGTCGGGGCCCGGCGTCCTGCCGGTCAGCAGGAAGTCGCTGACCAGCTCGTTCAGGCCGGCGTTCCCGTAGAAGGGGAAGACGCGATGATGCGCCGTGTCCGCGACGGTCACGAAGCTCGACCGGTCCCCCAGCACCTCGTGCATGCGGCGGGCGGCCACCCACGGGGTGGACATGTCCTCGTCGGCGGCCACCAGCAGGTACCGTCCGCCCCCTGCCTCCGTGCCGAGCCGGGTGGCGGGCTCCGCCGGCGGGACGGGCCAGAACGCCGGCGCCTTGATCCCGTTGAGCGCCGCGCCGGTCCAGGGGAACTCCTCGGCCGCCTTGAGCATGTCCTGCTCGTAGAGGGCGGGGCTGCGGGGCCATGACGCGTCGCCGGCCAGGATCGCGAGCTGGGCGACCGTGCCGCTCTCCTCCTTCGGCTGCCCGAACATCCGGGTGAGGAAGTCGACGCTGTCCGCGTCGAGGTCCGCTCCGGTGAGCAGGTGCCGGACGATGCCGGCGAGGACCGGGTACGCCTTCTCGCTGTTGAGCATCCCCACGGGGATCAGCCTGGCCAGGGTGCGATCGAGGGGGAACCCCATCAGCGTGACCTGGTCCCCCCGGTCGACCGCGGCGAGCACGCCGTCGTAGGCGGCCCGCACGTCGGGGCCGGTGGAGCCGAGCCGGTACGTGGCGTGCCGGGTGGCGGCCCAGCGGCACCACCGGTTCAGCGCGCGCTCCCCGTTCTCGGGGAAGTCGGTGAACAGCCCGCGCCACACCCAGTCCGGGCTGCAGATCGCGTCCAGCACCGCGCGGTTCAGGCGGTCGCCGAACATCTCGCCGTAGACGGCGCCCAGATAGGTCCCGTACGAGTACCCCAGGTAGTCGATCCGGTCGGCGGCGAGCACGCCGCGGATCACGTCCATGTCCCGGCAGATGTTGCGGGAGTTGGCGTGGGCGAGCAGGTCGAGCGAGCCGGCCGAGCACTTGGCGGCCACCGTGGCCTGGTAGCGGATCTCGGCGTCGAACGACTCGGGGTAGTGGAAGACCCAGAAGCGCTCGGACGGTTCGAGGTCGCAGTAGATCGGTGTGCTCGCCCCCATGAACCGGTGGTCGAAGCCGACGACGTCGAACGCCTCGATCAGCGCATCGGGCAGGCTGCCGAGCAGCGCGGCCAGCAGGTTCAGGCCGCTGTTGCCCAGGTCGTCGCCCGGGCCGATCATCAGCACGCCCCGGCGGCGGCCGGTCGCCTCGTGCCTGGCGACGCCGATCTCGATGTCGCGGTCACCCGGGCGCCGGTAGTCGAGGGGAACCCGCAGCGCCGCGCGGCGGGCGCCGCCCAGCGCGGGGTCCGGGGCGCTCCATTCGACCTGCTGGTCGTAGTAGGCGGCCAGGTCGGTGTTCGGCTGGTTCATCGTCGGCCCCCTCAGAGCTCTCGCGTCCGGTCGCCGTCCAGGACGACGTCGGCGTCCGGCAGCCGTCCCGTCGTCAGGAACTCCCCGGCCAGCGCGTCGACCCGGGCGTCGCCGGCGAAGGGGAAGACGCGGTGCTCCGTCATGCCGCGCACCATGACCAGCCGGGCCCGCTCGCCCAGCAGGCCCCGCAGCTGCGTCGCGCCGACGGAGGAGGTGAACATGTCCTGCTCGGCCTGGACGAGCAGCACCCCGTCCGCGGCGGCGGGGCCGAACTCCGTCGGCGGTTCGAGCGGCTGGACCGGCCAGAACGCGCCCGCCTTGACCCCGAGCAGCGCCCGGTCCATGAACCCCTGCCCCTCCTCGCTCGCCGCCTCGTACTCCTCCAGCTCCCGCGGCCAGGCCGCGTCCCCGCACAGGATCGCCATCTGCGCGGCGGAGGTGGCGGCGTCGCGCGGGACGGCGAACATCGAGCCGATGAGCTGCTGCGTCTCCGCCCGCAGGGCCGCGCCGGTCCTGGCCGACCGCACCACGTCCGCCAGGGCGGGGTGCGAGCGTTGCGAGCTCAGCATCATCATCGCCAGCACCCGCAGGAACTGGTCGTCCAACGGCACCGGCACGCCGGGGAGCATGATCCCGCCGGCGCCCGCCTTGCGCAGCACCTCGTCGAAGGCGTCGCGCACCCGCTGCGGGGTGTCGCCGAGCGGTCCTCCGGGTCGGGCGGTCCGCGCGCACCACTGCCGCAGGGTGGCCTCGCAGTTGCGCGCGAAGTTGCCGAACAGGCCGCGCCACACCCAGTCGGGGCTGAGCACGCTGTCGAGGATCACCCGGTCGGCGCGGTCGCCGAACAGCCGGCAGTACACGGCGGCGACGTAGGAGCCGTAGTTGTGCCCGATCAGGCAGATGCGCTCCTCACCGAGGCCGCGCCGGATGACGTCGATGTCCCGGGCGATGTTGCGGGTGGTGATGTGCGGCAGGACGGCCAGGGAGCGGTCGGCCGCCTTGGCCGCGATCTCGGCCTGGAAGCGCACCTCGGCGGCGAACGACTCGGACTGGTGGAACACCCAGAAGATCTCCCGCTGGTCCAGCCCCCACTGCAGCGGCGCGCTCTCACCGCTGAAGCGATGGTCGAACCCGATCACGTCGAAGACGTCGGTGACTGACGGGGGCAGCGCCTTCCTCAGCTCGCCGGCCAGCGCGATGCCGGAGCTGCCGGGATCGTCGGGCGTGACGACCAGCACGCCCTGCCGGGTGCCGCGCCCGCCCGCCGGGTGACGGACCACGGCGAGGTCGATCGCCGGCCCGTCCGGGTCGCGGTGGTCCACGGGTACGGGCACCCGCGCCCGCTGCGAGCCGTCGCCGGCCTGGGGCGCCGCCTCCGTCCAGCGGATCGGCGCGGCCGGTGACGGGGCGCCGGTGACCGGACGGGCACTGGGGGCGGGGCTCATGACGCCCTCCTGATCTGGTAGAGGACGTTGAAGGGGGTGGGGGCGGCGACCTGCTGGGGAGCCGTCAACCCGGCGTCGGCGCACATGGCCGCGAGCACCGGGTGAGGGAGCCCCATCATGCCCGCCACCGTCTCTCCCGTCCGGGACAGCGGAACCGAGTACAGGGTGCTGGTGCCGTAGAGGAAGGCGGGGACCTCCCCCACGTTCTCGTGCGGGTCGGTCGAGCAGTGGGTCTCCAGCAGGAGGAGGACGCCGGTCGTCGTCAGCGCCCCGGCGACCCTGCGCAGGACCTCGCCGGGGTCCGTGGCCAGGTGCAGCGCGTCGAACGTCATGATCAGGTCGAAGGAGCCGGACAGGCCGTCCGCGAACTCCGCCACCCTGGTGAGCGTCACGCGGTCGGTGACGCCGAGCTCGGCGATCTCCCGGCGGGCCCGCTCGACGTTGAGGTCGTGCCGGTCGACCCCGACGAACCGCGACGCCGGGAACCGCTGGGCGAGCAGGGCGAGGGCGGTGCCCGAGCCGCAGGCCAGATGGGCGACCCGCGCGCCGGCCGTCAGCTTCTCCTCCAGGCCGGGGACGAGCGGCAGCCACTGGTCGAGCAGCATCGCCCTGAGCCACTTGGCGCTCATCCGCCAGGTGGCCTCGTACATCGCGGGCGGATAGTCGGCCGGGGTCAGGCCGGCGCCGCTGCGGAAGCAGCCCGCCACCTGCTCGACCATCGCGGCCAGCGGCGGGACCAGCCGGGCGATGCCGCCGACGTAGAAGGGCGATTCGGGGTCGGCCAGCAGGGCGGCGTGGGCCGGCGACAGCCGGAACTCCTGCCCGGAGGGGTCCATCTCCAGGTAGCCGCCCGCGACCATCGTCCGCGCCCATTCACTCACGTAGCGGGCGTCGACGCCGGCCTTGCCGGCGATGGCGTCGGCGCCGCGGGGGGCGCCGTCGGCCAGCACCTGGAACAGCCCGAGCTGGTCCCCGAGGGCGCACGACAGGGTCACCATGGCGCGGCTCAGGTCCGCCATGAACTGTGCCCCGGCCGCGAGCGTCTGCTCGATGTCGGCTCCACGGTCGGAAACGATGGGGTTGCCCATGTGCGCCGCCTGTCATCGGTTGCCTGTCCGGTTCCGCCAGCGTAGGCATCGCCTCGGCCGGGCGGCTTCTTCGAGATTGCGCCCGCGCACGATCGCGGGCAGAGCGAAACCGGCACGCCGGACCGCGTCGCTGCGCGGGGGTCGGCGTGCCGGTCCCGGCCGCTAACGCGCGGCGCCGTCGCCCGTCCGGGTGAACCAGACCGGCAGCTCGCCGAGTCCGCGGAGGACGCCCGTCTCGCGATACTCCAGCTTCTCGACCGGCAGGGCCAGCGTCATCTCGGAGAACTCGTTGAGCAGCGAGGTGAACGCGATCTCCGTCTCCAGGCGGGACAGGGGCGCCCCGATGCAGTAGTGGATGCCGTAGCCGAACGCCAGGTGGTTGCGGTCGCCGCGGCTCACGTCGAGCCGCTCGCCCTCGTCGAACCTGCGCTCGTCGCGGTTGGCCGACGCGTTGGCGATCGTCACCAGCGCTCCGGCCGGGATCGTCACCTCGCCGATCGTGATGGGCTCGGTGGCCACCCGCAGCATCGCCCGCTCCACGGGGCCGTCGTAACGGGCCAGCTCCTCCACGGCCGACGGCATCAGCGACATGTCGGCGCGCAGCCGGTCGATCTCGCCGGGGTTCTGCAGCAGCGCCAGCATGCCGTTGCCGATGAGGTTCACGGTCGTCTTGTAGCCCGCGATGAGCAGCAGGTTGGCCGTGGAGACGACCTCCTTCTCGGTGAACGTGCTGCCCGAGTCGGACGCCACGATCAGGGCGCTGAGCAGGTCGGGCTGCTCCTCCTCGTGCCCGGAGCCGGGCTTGAGCTCGGCGCGCTTACGGGCGACCAGGTCGACGAAGTAGTCCCGCAGCAGCCGGTTGGCCTCGTACGGGCGGATCCGCTCGCCCTTGACGTAGGTCGGGGTCAGGGCCGCCAGCACCCAGTTGGTGAAGCTCACGGCGTCCTGGAACGGGACGCCCAGCAGCTCGCAGATGACTTTGATCGGCATCGGCGCGGCGAACGAGCTCATGAAGTCGAACTGCCTGGAGGTGTCGATCTCGGCGAGCAGCTCGTCGGTGATCTGCTGGATGCGCGGGCGGAGCCGCTGCACCCGCTCGGCGCTGAACGCCTTGTTCGCCAGCTGCCGGAGCCGGGTGTGCTCGGGCGGGTCGGCGTTGAGCATGTGCGGCTCGGAGTCCTCCTCGCCCTCGTCGTACAGCTCGGTCTGCCGCATGACGTCCCACATGTTCCGGGGGTCGCGGGAGAGCCGGCGGTCAGCGAGCGCGGCCCGCGCCTCGTCGTACCGGGTGATCACCCAGTGTTCGATGCCGCGCGGCTCCTTGACGAGCTGGACCGGTCCCTCCTCCCGCATCTGCGCGTAGACGGGGAAGGGGTCGTGGCGGAGGTGCGGTTGATACAGCGGGTGAAGCTCGTCCTCGGCGTGTGCCATATCGCCGGTCCTTCCGTGGTGGATGGGTGGGGAACTTGCGCGAGGTGACCGTCATCCGGGCATGCCGTCCGGCATGTCCGGCGGGGACATCCGCCGGACGAGATTGCCGAGACGGTCGAAGGCGGCGGCCCAGAACTGGGTGAGCAGGGTGCGGTCGTGCGGGGCGGTCTCCGTCGAGCCGAACATCTCCCACCCGTAGTGGAAGACCTGGAGCAGGCTGCCGCCGAGGTGCGTGGGCTCGATCCACAGGTGGCCGGACAGCTGGTCCGGCCATCCGCCCCGGTCGAGCCGGAAGTGCAGGCTCGGCAGGTACGACGGGAACCGCTGGCCGGCCTCGATGTGCTCGGTGACCGTCAGGACGCAGCTTCCGCTGGCGTCGCCGATCACGAACGTCATCGGGTCGTCGACGTTCAGCGAGCCCGACGTGCGGCCCGTCCAGTACTGCAACGCCGGGACGGCGGTCAGCGCCGCCCACGCCTCGTAGGCCGGGACGGGCAGCTCGGTCTGCACGTAGGGCCCCATGCGCCGCCAGGTCCAGCGCACGTCACGTCCGGTCTGGACGTGGTCGGACAGCTGGTCGAGGATGCCCGGCCAGCCCGTGCCGTTCCAGCTCCGCCAGTCCGACGGCCCGTTCGAGCTGATCTCCGTGACGGTCACCGTGGTGGCGGCGCCCATGGCGGTGAGCTGCCACGTCACGCGCGTGGCCGGGCCCACGCCCACCCACCGCCATCGATAGCCCAGCCTGGCCGAGTGACCGTCCGCGCCGGGCGGCTCGACGACGTCGGTGTGACACCAGAAGAACTCGCCGTCACGGAAGTCGAGCATGCTCCGCTCGCCCTCGCGGGCCCAGGTCGCCCCGGTCCTCGCGAGCCACTTTCCGACCCGGTCGGGGTCGGTCAGCGCCGTCCACGCGGCGTCCAGGTCGGCCGGGACGGTCACCGACGCGACCACCCGTTCCCACCGGTCGTGCGCGACCGGCTGGGCCGACGACCGGAAGGGCGGGAAGGGCGACGGCTCCATGAGCGGGACGGTGAGATCGTCGGGCAGTGATTCGACAGCGGTCATGGCTCCTCGGCTCGATCAGCAGGGGCTGGGGACTGGTCTCGCCCTGGTCAGGCGAACCGCTCCGGGGCCAGGTAGCCGCCCATGTTGAACCGCAGGCTGGTCAGGTAGCCGACCGGCATGCCGTCGGGGTCCGTGAGGTCCATCAGCGGCAGCATCCGGTAGATCTGCCCCTTGCCGGGGGCCCCCGCCGGCGGGATCGAGCGGACGTCGTCGATGGTGAGGATGACCGGCTCCTTGTTGAAGAGCGTCTTGCCCAGCTTGGGCATGTCGAACAGGCAGCCGACCGCCATCCGGCACGCCTTGGCCGCGGGACCCTCACCGGCGTACGGGTCGAAGGGGGTGCGGATCTGGCCGGCGGACAGGCAGGTCGGGTTGAGGCTGACGGTGATGGTCCCCAGCTCTTCCGACTCCCCGGTCATCTTCATCTCGATGAGGTTGGTGTAGACCTCGGCGTCGGCCCATTCGTTGTCGGTGGGCTGGGACCGGACCACCCGGACGTAACCATCGAACTCGACGTCGAACTCGCCGACCCCGGGAATGGCGAACGTGTCCCAGCTGTGGAGCCCGAGATTGTCGATCCCGGCCTCGGGCGTCGCCCACCTGACGACCGGCGTGCCCTCGTACAGGTTGGGCACCCCGTCGGTCGTGACCGGCCGGCCGAAGACGGTGGTCTTTGCGGGAGTGGTCATTATGGTTGTTCCTTTCGGGGAGTGTGAGATCGGCCTGTGGTGACGGCGGGCTAGAGGCCCACGGCGCGGTGGTCGCAGCAGGTACGCCCCGGCTCGTCGGCGATGCCGTCCTGGTCGCTGTCGACCTCGCCGTCGACCGTGCTGTAGACGTCGCGGGAGTTGAGGTCGATCCGGCCGTCGCCGTCCCAGTCGTTCAGCTTCCCCTTGAAGGTGCCAAGGATGAAGACGTTGGTCAGGTCCCTGACCTCGGGGTCGTGCATGGTCGACAGGATCCCGTTGCCGGGCTGCAGGATCTCCTCGAGGGACTTGCCGGCGACGCCGGCGACGTTGGTGTAGCCCCAGCCCTGGAAGCGGCCGCGCACGTACCTGATGGCGTCCTCGCCGCGGACCTTCAGCGTCGGGTCCAGGTGCCAGGTGCCGTAGCGGGCGAAGCCGATCCGCGTGTCGTGGGTGCCCATCGAGTCGTCGTCGGCCCGGCCGGACTTGAAGAACGTCCGCGGGACCTGCGACTCGAAGAAGAAGTTGCCGCGGTCGCGCCTGGACCGGTCGGTGAAGCCGCGGAACAGGTAGTTGTCCATGTGCGGCGAGCCGTCGGCGTGCAGGCCCCTGATGGTCTTGGCCATGAGCAGCTGCTTCTCGCGGGTGGCCACGTTCGGGCACGCGTGCGCCTGCCCGTAGATCCGGGCCAGGCCGAGGGGGCCGAGCGAGACCTTGCCCCAGTGCCGGTTGGTGTCGTCCAGCCGGACGTACAGGTCGCAGTGGATGAGCAGGTAGATGGTCTCGTCGAAGGTCCGGCCCTCGGTGAAGACGCCGCTGCGGCCGTCGAAGGCGGGGTCACCGGTGGTGAGCTCGCTGGCGAACAGCTTGGACCACTCGGCGATCTCGGGGTCGGAGTCCGAGGCGAAGCGGCGCAGCGCCGCGATCGCGTGCGGGCCGCCGAGCTTCTCCATGGCCCAGAGCGTGTCCCAGCGGACCTCGCGGTGCTTCTCGTGCCTGATGACCTCGGTGAGCAGCTCGAACGCGTCGGGCAGGTCGCGGTCGGCGTACTCGAAGACGGCCTGCTCGCGCATGACCGGGTCGGGGTGGTGCAGCGCGTCGTGCTGCAGCTCCTCGTCGGTGCGGTTGTCGACGCGGACGGCGGCCCGGTTCAGGGCGTAGCCGAAGTCGCTGCACCAGGCGGCGGGGTCGCCGGCCACGAAGCGCGGGTCCATGCTGAGCGTCGTGCGGTACGCGAAGTTGAGCGCGTCGCGCTGCTCGTCGCGCAGCGACTCAAGCGGCGGAGCCTCGACCGGAAGCGATGACTGAGGATCGGGATTGCCCACCGATTCCGGGGACTTATTGCATAGATCAATTGCCATCTGTTGCCTCCGAAGGGCGAAGTTGTGGCTACGGAATTCACGTTAGGAGCGGCCGGGTGACAAAACTTCTCCCACCTTGCCCACCCCTGTGATCGGCGGTATCGGAGCTGGCGGACGCTCTGGTGATCGGATACCGTCGGCATGACTCGGGAAAGCCGATTCGCCGATCATGGGAGTCCACGGAAGGGCCGCGATGGGCAACCTAATCGCACCGAGCACGGATTTGACATTCGTTCCCAGACCCTGCCCGCCGCTCCGTTGCGCCCCGGTGGCGACGGCGAATTCTGATTCAAGAATTCACTCGGGTGACGACGGGGTGGTCGTCGAGCTGGGGAGCCGCTGGCGTCCCGGCGACGCCACGCTCCTCCTCGACGGGATCAGGCGGGCGGTGGCCCGCGACGTCCCGCTCACCCTCGCCCACCGCGGCGCCGGCGGCGGCAGCCTGCTCCAGGCGGCGTCGGG
Source organism: Nonomuraea sp. NPDC005501 (assembly GCF_040605905.1). Taxonomy (NCBI): domain Bacteria; kingdom Bacillati; phylum Actinomycetota; class Actinomycetes; order Streptosporangiales; family Streptosporangiaceae; genus Nonomuraea; species Nonomuraea sp. NPDC005501. The sequence continues at coordinate 10,640 of NZ_JBEXDT010000003.1, forward strand.
CGAATGGCCCCGGCTGCGCTGCCGCGAGGTCGTGCAGGGCCGCCACGCGTCCTTCCGTCCGCGCCCGCCGCGCTGGATGCAGTACCGGCTCCCCGGCGCCGCCCCGGACCGCGAGCCGGCCGGGGTGGCGATCAGCGGCGGGCTCGGCGGGATCGGCCTGGTGCTGGCCTCGCGGCTGGCCGCCGCCGGGCACCCGCTGTGGCTGCTGGACAGGCGCCCCGCCGAAAGCCTGCCGCCGGCGGCCCGGCGACGGCTGGCCGCCCTCGTCACGCGCACCCGCGTGATCGTCGACCGGACGGATGTCACCGCGGACGTTCCGGCGGCCCCGTTCCCGATCACGCGGCTCGTGCACGCCGCGGGCGAGCTGCACCTGAGCCCGCTGGCCGAGCTGGCCGGCGACGAGCTGGAACGGCTGGCCGACGGCAAGGCGAGAGCGCTGCGGAGCCTGGTGGGCGCGCTGGCCCCGGCCGGACTGCGCTCGGTGGTGGCGTTCGGCTCGACCGAGTCCCGCCGGCCGCACCGGCTGTTCGGCGCGTACGCGCTGGCCAACGAGCTCCTGCGGCGCGAGGCGGCCCGGCTGCGCCAGGAGCATCCCGGGATGCGCGTCGTCACCGCCGAGTGGTCCCTCTGGGCGGCGGTCGGGATGGGCGCGGCCGCCGCGGCCATGGCGGGCCGGGCCGGGTTCGCGATCGTGCCGCCGGCCTGGGGCGTCCAGATCACCGAGCACCTCCTGGACGAACGGTGCCCGGCTCCCGACGAGATAGCGCTCGGCGGGCCCCAGCCGATGCCCGATCGCCCGGTGGCGGCGATCGGCGGGATCGGCGGCAGCTCCCTGGCCCTGGACGACGCGTCCGTGCGGCGTCTGGTGGAGCTCTGCCGGCCTGGCCGGGCCGCGCGGCATCAGCCGGTCGGCCGGCGGGACCGCGTCGTCCGCGCCCAGGTGGCCGACCACACCGTCTACACCTGGGGTTCCGGCTGTCAGGACTGGACCACACGGACACCGCGGAGGCAGGGGTGAGGGGTTTCACCGTCGAGCACTCGGTAGAGCTGCCGTCCGACGCCGCGACCGTCTGGCGGATGCTGGTGGACGCCGGGCGCGCCCAGGCGTGGTGGGGGCGGCTGGAGAGGGACATCACCCACATCGCCCAGGAGCTGACCGTCTCCACGGGCTCGTCGTCGGTGTACCGCGTCTGGATCGAGTCGATCGTCCCGGGCCGGGCCCTCGAGTTCACCTCCGCGTACCTCGGGGTGAGTCCCCTCAGCGCCGTCCGGCTGGAGGTGCTCGGCTCCGGGCCGGTGCGGCTGCGCGTCACCGAGGCCCTGGACGCGGCGGACCCGGCGACCGTCTACCAGGTCAGGCTGCTGTGGCAGCATCGGTTCGACCGCCTGGCGGCGGCCCTGCCGGTCGCGCCGGCGGGGCCGGGGGCCGAGGTCGCGGGAGCCGCGGGCGGCGGCCCGATCCCCGACATCAGCGTGCGCTGCACGCTCGACAGGCCGGGATGGCGGCCGCTGCACCGGGCCGTGCTGGGCGAGTGGCTGCCGCTGTCCGGTCCCGCATGGCCGCCGCGCTGGTTCTACGTCGTCGACTCCGAGGGGCCGCGGCCGTTCCCCATCCTCCGCTGGCGCGTGCACTTCGACGACCTGATCGCCCTCGGCATCGAGGCCGTCCGCGGGTCCCCGCCCACCGAGGCCGAGGTCGCCGTCACGGCGAACGCGTCGTCGCTGGAGCTTCGGGTGCGGCACACGGGGTGGTCGGCGCTGGACCTGGACACGGAGACGCGCGAGGTGCTCCGCGACCGGTTCCTGGCCACCTGGCAGCACACGCTCCAGCGGGCCGCCCACGTCTGACGGCGCTCACCCCACTCCCGCGGCGGCGGGGATCTGCAGGTCGGGCCACCATCGCCGGAGCGTCCCCTCCACGATCATCAAGGACATCAGCGGGAAGGCGAAGTCGGCCGGCGGGTGCACGCCGAACCTGTTCTGCGACTCGAAGACGCGGGGGCCGAAGTCCGTCATGTCGAACCGTCCGCCCGGCTCCGTCGCCGTCCGGACCAGCTCGGCGATCTCGCCCGCGAACGCGCGCCGATCGGCCGCGGTGTGCCGGGCGGGAGGCCCGCCGGGGAACGCCGAGTCGTACATGATCTCTCCGCACCGGACGCCGTTGCGCAGGGCCAGGTTGATGAAGAAGTCCCGCAGGGCGTGCTGGACCGCCTCGGGCATCTCCACGCAGTAGCCGGCGTCCAGGATGACGACCGTGCCGTCGGAGCGGATGTAGATGTTGCCCGGGTGCAGGTCGCAGTGGACGAAACCGTCCTTGAAGATCATCGAGCCGACGGCGTCGAGCACCCGCGCGGCGACCCGGTCGCCCGTCGCGGGGTCCACACCGGCCGGGACGCCGTCGGACAGGCCCGGGACCAGGTCGGTCACCAGGGCCGTGGCGCAGGTGTACTCCTCGTGCAGCCGCGGCACGATGATCTCGTCGTACCGGGCGAGGTTGGTGGCCAGGCGGCGCAGGTACGCCGCCTCGCGGAAGAAGTCGATCTGCCCGTAGAGGGCCCGCGACATGTAGCCGACGAGGTCGGCCATGGGCGCGCCGCCCGCGGCGGGCAGGCGCTCGGCGACCCGGGTGAGCGCGGTCAGCAGCGTGAGGTCGATCGACATCGACTCGGCCACGCCTTCGCGCTGCAGCTTCACGGCCAGCGGACGGCCGTCCGCGTCCAGGGCCTCGTACACGCAGGCGATGCTGCCGCTGCCGATGCAGCGATCCATCACCTTGAGCCGGCTCAGGCGCGGCTCCTGCCGCACCGCGCGGGCGAGCTGCCGGGCGAACTCCCCGGCGCCCATCGGGGTGACGTCGTCGTGCAGGGCGGCCAGCCGCGCGGTGACGTGGGCGGGGAACAGGTCGGCGCGGCTGGCCAGCATCTGACCGAACTTCACGTAGGTCGGCCCCATGCGTTCCAGGTGCAGGACGAGACGCCGGGTCCCGCGCGCCTGCGCCTTCACCTTCCCCGAGACGAGCCGGTCGAGGACCCACATCGAGACGATGTGCAGTGACGCGGCGGCCACCCGCGCGGCGAGCCCGGCGGCCCGGCCGGCCAGGCGGAGCCGGCCGACGCGCGGGAGGTGGTCCGGGACGGCCTGCTCCTCCCGCGCCGCCTCCCCCGGCTCCGCGTCGCCCGGCGGCCGCGCTCCCGCCTTGCCGAACGCGTACGCCGACACGAGCGGGTGCACGGCGGGAAGGGTCGTGACCGGCGCCAGACCCGCGTCGGCGGCCATGGGCACCAGCACGTCGGGGGTGAGCCCCATGGTGCCCAGCGCCTGGCCGCCCCGGGCGGCGGTGGCGGGGACGCAGTACAGCACGCTGGTCGCCAGCAGCATCGCCGCCGCCGGGCCCGTCAGCGGCGGGGACTCCACCACCAGCAGGGTGCCGCCGGGGCGCAGCGCGGACGCCGCCGCGCGCAGCAGCCGCGGCAGGTCGCTCACGTCGTGCAGCACGCTGAGGGCGACGATCAGGTCGTACTCGCCGTTCAGGGCCGTCGTCGCGTCCAGGGGGCTGAGCGTGACCCGGCCGGCCAGGCCCCTGTCGGCCAGCCGGGCGTTGCCGGCGCTGGTCAGCCGCTCGTCGAGGTCGAATCCGTCCGCCGTGATCCGGGGGAACGCCGCCGCCAGCGTCTCCAGCGTCTCCCCGGACGCGCAGCCGATCTCGGCCACCCGTCCGCCGCCCCGCAGGGTGTCGGTAAGCCCCGGAACGGCGGGCAGCCAGACGTCCGGCAGGATGACCTTGGTCCACTGGGCGCTCATCCGCTGCATGGCGTCGGCGAGCTCGCGCGGGTACCACACGTCCGCGAAGGCTCCCCCGGCGCGGTACGCCTCCGCGACCTGGGGGACGGATCGGGTCAGGGCGCCGAACAGCGCCACCCCCGGCCCGACGTCCATCATGCCGCCGATGTACGGCCGGACCTCCGGCAGCCAGGTGTAGTGGGAGCCGTCATGGGCGGCCAGTCCGGCGGCGACCATGCCGCGCAGCCACTCCTCCGCCAGCCGCGCGTCGCCGCCGGTGGCCTCGGCGAGCTCGGCCGCCTGTGACGGGCCCTCGGCCAGTGCCGCGCTCAGTCCCGTTCGCGAGCCGAATTCCAGCATGGCGGCGACCATCGCGGTGGCCACGACGGCCATCGGCCGCGGCAATTCGAGGCCGCCGTCGCGGCCGTCGCCGTCGTCGCGGGCCGTCCCGGCGGATGGCGCGGATTTCCTGCTCATTCGGACGCCCCCGTATTCCGGCAGCAAATGACCAGATTCTAGCCGCGCCCGTCCCGCCGCACTTCTCCGAAATTGCTGCCCTGTACGCTTTATATGCCGGGGCCGACGCCGTTCCGTCGCCGATATCGCCGTGTTACCGTGACCCCATGCCCGCGGACAGAGATTCGGGAGCCGATTCCGCCACCGTATCCCTCCGTCGCCATTTCGACTGCGATTTCGCCGATCTGTGGGAGGCCGTGTCCTCACCCGGGTCCGTCTCCGTCTGGTTCACGCCGTGTCGTCTGGAACCGGACCGGCGCTATTCCCTGCGATTCACCGAGGATTCCGGGGAGACGCATGTGAAATACGCGACGGTGCTCGATTGCCGCCGGCGCGGGAGCGTCGGCGAATACCGTCTTCTTCTGCAGGACGAGGGATATTCGGACAGCACGGTCGAGGTGCGGGTCGGCGCGGCCGCGCGGACAGGGTCCACTCTGGAGCTGCGGCACCTGCATCCACCGCCGGAGCTGGCCGACGGGTACGCGCGCGGCTGGGCCGACTACCTGGACTGTCTGCGGCGGCACCTGGCCGCCTCTCTCCCGGTCCCCGCGGACGCCGCTGCCGCGACCCGGCGGGCGGGGGGCCCGAAGTGAGTGCGGCGGACCGGCACCCGCTGCGCGACCTCGCCTGGCCGGTGGTCCGGACCGCTCAGATCGCCGTCGTTCTGTGCGGGGTGGCGGCGTCGATGGCCGGGTCCCTGGTGCGGCACGCCGGGCGTGGCCGCCGTGAGCGGATCCTCCGGGACGCGGGCGCCGTCGTGAGCGCGGCCCTGTGGCGGCTGGGCCCGGCGTTCATCAAGGTCGGTCAGATGCTGTCCAGCCGCAGGGACCTCTTCGCGGCCGCGTTCTGCGAGGAGCTGGAGTCGGGCCTGGCCCGCGGCCGGGCCGGCGGCGCCGAGGAGGGCGTGGAGATCGGGTCGGTCGCCTCGGTGGAGCGACGCCTCGTCGGCGGCGTCGACGCCGCCGTGAAGACGATCCACCCCACCGCCGCCGAGCGGCTGCGGGTCGACCTCGGCCTCATCACGGCGATGACCGGGATCGCCGGCGCGCTGCTTCGGCGCTCGGGGCCGACGCTGCGGCATGTGGTGCACGAGATGTGCGCGTCGGTGCGCCGGCAGACCGACCTGGTCGCCGAGGCCGCGGCCCTGCGCCGGCTCGAGGACCTCGAACTGGTCCTGCCCGTCGTCTTCCCCCGGGTCCTGGACGACGCGAGCGGGCCCGACGTGCTGACGATGACCTGGCTCCCCGGGCAGGCCGGCGGCCGGCGGTTCGCCGATCCCCGGCGGACCGCCAAGCGGCTGGTCCTGACCCTGTACGAGATGCTCTTCGTCAACGGCGTCGTCCACTGCGACCTCCACCCGGGCAACTGGTGGGAGCTGCCCGACGGGCGGCTGGCGATCGTCGACGCCGGGTTCACCTATGAGCTGGACGACGAGATGCGGACGCACTTCGCCGAGTTCTTCCTCGGGATGTCCAGCGGCAACGCCGAGGTCTGCGCCACCCACGCCCTGGCCGCGGCCGCCCAGCCTGTTTCGCCGGAGCACGAGAAGGCGTTCCGCCGCGACATGGAGCACCTGATCGGCTCCATCACGGGGCTGACCGCGGGGAGCTTCTCCCTGACCGGGTTCGCCGCCCGCTTCTTCGCCGTCCAGCGGCGGCACCGGGCCTTCTCCCGCGCCGAGTTCATCTTCCCGCTCATGGCGCTGCTGGCCATCGAAGGGCAGGTCAAGCAGCTCGACCCGGGGATCAACTTCCAGTCGCTGGCGGGCCCTGTGGTCCTTCGCTCCATCGTCGCCCGCGCCCGCGCCGGGCGCTGAGCCCTTCCGTCACATCCGTCACCGGGAGAACCGGCTCGTCGCTATAGAGTTTATTAGTATGGCAAACGAGCCGGCGGTCCGCGCCGGCGAACGCAGACGCTACGGCCAGTACTGCGGCCTCGCCGCGGGCCTGGACGTGATCGGCGAGCGATGGACACTCCTGATCGTCCGGGAGCTGCTCATCGGCCCGCAGCGCTACAACGAGCTGCTGCACAATCTTCCCGGCATCGGCACCAACCTGCTCGCCGAACGGCTCCGCTGGCTCACCCGTCAGGGCGTGATCCGGCAGCATCCCCGCTCCAACGGCAAGGGCCACTCCTACGAGCTGACCCGTTTCGGCGAAGGACTGCGTGAGCCGATTCTCGGCCTGGCCCGCTGGGGCCTGAACGTCCCGCACCCGTTCGACGCCGAGGACGAGGTGCGGCCCCAGTGGGGGGTGCTGGCCGTCGAAGCGCTGATCAGGAGGGACCAGATCCCCGAGGTGGACGAGTCCTACGAGTTCCTCGTCGACGACCAGGTCTTCCACATCGCCGTGAAGGACCGGCGGATCTCGGTCCACCAGGAGGGCGCCGAACGGGCGGCCCTGCGGGTGTCCACCGACGCCAAGACGTTCGTGGACATCGGCTCGGGCCGGATCTCGCCGTTCGAGGCGGTGGCGACCAGGCGGCTGACCCTGGAGGGGGAGCAGGAGGCCCTGACCCGCTGCTCCCGCCTGCTGGGGTTGCTGCCCGGCGACGGCCCCGCCGGGGCTACCAGGGAATCATCGGGTACCAGGGGATGATCTCGCGCCGGGCGAGCACCCGGACGTCCCAGTAGAGGAAGGTGAAGACGCCGACGACGATGAGGGCCGCTCCGGTGATCAGGGCCAGGCGGCCGGGGCGGGCGGCGAGCCAGCGCTGCACCCGGCTGCCCATGACCACGGCCAGCAGCACGAAGAGCACCGCGAGGATCACGATGTTGCCGACGGACTGCAGCATGAAGGCCAGCGCCCCGTACACCGGGTTGTGGCTCTCGGCCGCGTCCCGGAAGAGCTGCCGGAACAGCCCGTACGGCCGGCCGATGAGGAAGCCGCCGATCAGCGCCCCCATGACGACCAGCGGCGCGTTGGGGAAGCGCCGGGTGAGCCGGGCGAGCGGGTCGGGCACGACGCCGAGCGAGGCGAGCCCGAGCCAGAGGAAGGCCAGCCCGATCAGCCCGAAGGCCACCATGGACTGCACGCTCCTGGCCGACAGCTCCCCGGGGGCGGAGGGCTCGGTGGAGAACTGCGGCATGGCGGTCCCGACGAGTCCGACGACGATCCCGTACAGGCCGGAGACGGTGAGCATGCCCGCCGCCAGCCAGCCGAGCGGTTTGAAGACGGCCCCGACCCGGGTGGCGAGCGAGCGAGGCTGCCCGACGACCGGGCAGAGCGCGCCGAGGACGGCGATGTTGCAGGCGGTGAAGGTGCCGCCCAGCCCGGTGGCGAAGGCGTAGACGATGCCGGGCAGGACGCCGCCGATGACCGTGCCCTCGGCCTCGCGGCCGAGCAGGGCGCTGGCGACGTTCTCCCCGATGACCTGGTCGACGAACTCGGCCGACCAGACGACGGTGAGCAGGAACCCGATCAGCACGCTGACGACGACGGCCGGCCAGGGGCGGCTGACCCCGGTCCGTTCAGCGGACTGTTGCTGGGTGAGCGTCACGTGAGTCTCCCTTGCGCGCGAGCTGAACGGACAGGGCGGAGCGGGTGAGATCAGGGGCGGGCCCGGAGGCCCAGGTGGTCGCCTTCCGGATCGCGGTGGATCGCGCATCGGCCGTGGCCGATGTTCACTCTCGGCCGGTCCACCTTGCCGCCGGCTCCGGGGGCGGCGTCGGGGGTCTGCTACTTGAAACACCTATATCAATCGTCCCGGTACAGGTCTAGGTCTCCCTATTTTCGGGCGCGCTGACTATGGGTTAGTGAAGTGGATGCGGAAGCGAGGTGGCGTGCGACGTCCATCGACGCCCGGCTGCCCGCGATCGAGCACGCCGACCCGGGGCATGGGCGTGGACCGGCCGGCGTGGGGCTGCGAGCGGAAGGCCGGGGCGGTGCGGCGGCGGTTGCGGCGGTTGCGGGACATTCTTCGCGACCAGCCGGCCGTGCGGGTTCCGGGCGCGCTGGAGGAGTTCAGCCGGCCGGACGTGCCGGTGATGGAGTACAGGCCGGGCCTGAAAGGCTCAGGTCAGGGACCGGGCCGGCGCCCGTTCAGGACGGCTCGGCGACGAGCTCCACGAGCCGGGGCAGGACCGAGCTCTCCCAGCCGCGGCCCATGCGCTCGAAGGCGGCGCGGTCGCGCTTGTCGTCCAGGTCGAAGCCCGAGTGTTCGAGCAGCAGCCGGGTGCCCTTGCCCTCGGCGACCAGCCGCCAGGTCAGGACCCAGGTGGTGTTGAAGGTGTAGACGAGCCGCTCGTACGGCTCGACCTCCAGCACCTCGCACGGCACCGAGTCGCGGCCGGGCATCTGCAGATGGAACCGGTGACCGACGACCGCGCTGATGTCACCGGGAACCCACCAGCGGGCGAGCAGTTCGGGTTCGGTCAGGGAGCTCCACACCTTCGCCGGCGGCGCGGGGATGTACTGGTCGACCGAGATGGCGGCGGGACTGGCGTCGTGCACGGTGCTCCTTGTTCAGCGGAGAGCGACCCACCAGATCCTAGGACATCGACCGGGCCGGCCAGGGGAGGCGGGCGTGACGGCGCGGACGAATTTACGATCATGGCGCCGGATGGTCTCCACATGACCTACCGCCATGAATATGCCGTCAAGATCTGCCATTGCGGCGCCTCCCGACGATCGCGCCCGCCCCGACGGCCCGCGCCCAGGCGTGCTAACGCATGGGAGACAATCCTCGACCCTTTCTGTCGGACGAATGTAAACCCCGGGTCACTTGAGGTGGCCGGCGATATTCGAAGGGCGTCGGCGATCGTCTCCGCTCCGTAACCATTGCGGATGTCTGATTATCCCGCCGAAAAGTGCTCTTATTCGGATCGGGCCCGTGCGCACTCCGTCACGGCGCCGCGGAAAACAGCCGCCGACCTCGCTGGTCAAACATTCAAATTCCGCCCGGCCGGGGTCGCCGAATTCGCATTCGCCGCTCCGGTCCGGCCGATCCGAGCCGCCTTGACCCTTGCTTGAAAAATGCTTAGTTTCACCGTGAAGGTCGCCCAGATCAGAACGGGAACAGCCATGGAGCCTACCCGGCTATTTCGCCTGCCCGAAAATCGGCTGACAGGCTTCGTGCCAAAATCAAGCCCGGTCGGAGAAAAACTGCTGGAGGTTGTCGCCGCATTTGGAAAAGGTTATAACAGCGCCCTGACCGGGGATCCGGACGTCGGCGACCTGCCGCACCGCCTGCATGGCTTCGCCTTCGAGGGCGCCGCCATGAGCTGCACCCTGCTGGACACGATCACCCTGAGCGGGAACCGGCGGCTGCGTGCCCTGGAGGAGGGCACGGGAGGGGCGTACACCCACCTGATCCACGTCGGCGCCGGCTGGACGCTGGCCCGGCTGCGCCGTACCCGCTGGCGCGGCATCGGCCATCCCATGCTCACCTGGCTGGCCTGGGACGGCTGGGGATTCCACCAGGCGTACTTCAACGCCCGCAAGGTCTTCCACGATCACTGGGTCGAGCGCGGCGCCCGCGGCGCCACCCGGTCCATCAGGGACCAGGGAACCGGCCGTGCCCTGTGGTTCTACACCGGCGCCGACCCGGCCCTGATCGCCCGGCTCATCGGCGCGTACCCGCGGCACCGCCAAGGCGATCTGTGGGCCGGCATCGGCCTGGCCGCGGCCTACACCGGAGTGGTCCACGAGCTGGACGACCTGCTCGCCGCCGGCGCCGGCCACCGCGCGGACCTCGCCCAGGGCGCCGCCTTCGCGGCCAAGGCGCACGTGCTCGGCGGCCATGTCCCGTCAGGGTCGGCCCGCGCCGTCGGCCTGCTGACCGGGGTCAGCCCGCACCAGGCCGCCGAGTGGACCGACCAGGCCCTCGCCCGGATCCCCCGGCCGGCCTCACCCCGCGACTACGAACGCTGGCGTGCCGAGATCCGAGGAGCCTACGAACGACACGCGGAGGACGTTCTCCGATGAGCAGATGGCCGGCCCCCGCGGTCAAGTTCGGCGCCCTCCTCACGATCCTCGTCACCGGCTGGGCGGCCGCCCTGCCCGCCATCCCCCCTGCCGAGGCACAACGGGTCGCCGCGTCGTTCTCCTTCACCCAGCAGCCGCTCAACGCGCCGACCGGCGGGCGCACCGTCCGCCAGGTCGCCCCCGCCTACCAGGGCATCCGGCACTGGATCTCCTCGGTCGGGGCCGCGGTCGGGCTCGCCGACCTGGACGGCAACTCCCGTCCGGACGACGTGTGCCTGGTCGATCCGCGAGCCGACACCGTGACCCTCCAGCCGGCCCCCCAGACGCAGAACCGGTACCAGCCGATCCCGCTGACCCCCGCCGGGCTGCCGTACGACACGACGATGGCGCCGATGGGCTGCGTGCCCGGCGACTACGACGACAACGGCTCCATCGACGTCCTGGTCTACTACTGGGGACGCTCACCCGTGCTGTTCCTCCGCGGCACCGGGCCGCTCTCCGGCCCGGCGGCCTTCACCGCGCGGGAGCTGGTCCAGCCCTACCAGCTGTGGAACACCGAGGCGCTGGCGCTGGCCGACGTGGACGGCGACGGCCGCACCGATGTGGTCGTCGGCAACTACTTCCCGGACGGCGCCCGGGTCCTGGACCCGAAGGCCCCGGCGCGGCCCGAGCTGCGGATGCAGGCGTCCATGTCGAACGCCGCCAACGGCGGCACGAACCGCGTCCTGCTGTCCCGGGGCGGCGGGACGTTCGCCGAGGCCGCCGGCGCCTTCGGCAAGGAGGTCGCGGACGGCTGGACCCTGGCCATCGGCGCCCAGGACCTCGACGGCGACGGGCTTCCCGAGCTGTACCTGGCCAACGACTTCGCCCCGGACCACCTGCTGCGCAACCGGTCCCGTCCCGGCAAGGTCGCCTTCGAGGAGGTGCTCGGCCCGCGCCACCTCACCACCCCCAAGTCCAAGGTGCTGGGCAAGGACTCCTTCAAGGGCATGGGCGTCGCGTTCACCGATCTGAACGGCGACGACGTCTCCGACATCGTGGTCAGCAACATCACCCAGCAGTACGGGCTGCTGGAGAGCAACTTCGCGTGGATCAGCGGCCAGAAGCGGATCTTCGACGGCGACGGCACCGCCCTCTACACCGACGAGAGCGAGAGCCTCGGCCTGTCGCGCAGCGGATGGGGCTGGGACATCAAGGCCGGTGACTTCAACGGCGACGGCGTCTCGGAGATCATCCAGGCGACCGGGTTCCTGCGCGGCGACGTCAACCGGTGGGCCGACCTGCAGGAGCTCGCCATGACCAACGACGATCTCCTCGACGACCCCGCGATGTGGCCGCGCTTCCAGCCGGACGCCGACATCTCCGGGGAGAACACCAACGCGTTCTTCGCCCGCGTCCCCGACGGCCGGTTCGCCGACATCGCCGGCGACCTCGGCGTGGCCGATCCGGGGCCGTCCCGCGGCATCGCCACGGCCGACGTCGACCACGACGGCCGGCTGGACTTCGCGGTCGCCAACCAGTGGCGGCAGAGCTACTTCTACCGCAACACCGCGCCGGCACGCGCGCCGTTCCTGGGGTTGCAGCTGATGCGCCCGGCGGGTGGCTGCTCCGCCGGCGCCGGCGCCCTCTCCCCCGCCATCGGCGCGACCGTACGGCTGAAGGCCGGCGCCCAGGGCCTGCGGACCGGTCAGCTCTACCCCGCCAACGGGCACGCCGGCGTCACCGCCGCGGAGCTGATGTTCGCCCTTCGCCCGAACACGCCGTCCGTGCCCGTCGAGGTGAGCTGGCGTGACACCTGCGGCCGGCCGCGCACCGCCGCCGCCGACCTCGCGCCCGGCTGGCAACGCCTCCGCCTCGGAGACGACGGTTCGATCACATCCCTCACGGAGGAGACGCCATGACCTCTGCTCAGCGCAACCCGAGAACGGCCGCGCTCCGCAGATTCGCTCTCTCGATCACCGTGTTCACGGTGCTCGGACACGCCTGGCTCGGGTTCGAGCAGGCGTTCGTCACCCCCGTCGCCGCCGTGGCGTTCGCCTACCTGCTCGACCTCGCGCTGGAGACGGCGGAGGCGTGGGCCGAGCGGCGAGAGCCGAAGTACCGGACCGAGAAGATGTTCGACTTCCTCCTGCCCGCCCACATCACGGGCCTGGCCTGCGCGATGCTCCTGTACGCCAACGACCGCCTCCTGCCGGTGCTGTTCGCCGTCGCGGTCGCGATCGGCACCAAGTACCTCATCCGCGTGCGGGTCGCCGGCAGAAGGCGTCACGTCCTCAACCCGTCCAACGCCGGCATCGCGATCACGCTGCTGGTGTTCCCGTGGGTCGGCATCGCGCCGCCCTACCACTTCACCGAGTGGGTCACCAGCCCGATCGACTGGCTGATCCCCGGCTTCATCCTCGTCGCCGGCACCCTGCTCAACGCCGGGCTCACCAAGAAGATGCCACTCATCCTCGGCTGGGTCGGCGCGTTCTTCGCCCAGGCCCTCATCCGTACCTGGATCGACGGCACGGCGACGACGAGCGCGCTGGTGGTCATGACGGGCGTCGCCTTCGTCCTGTTCACCAACTACATGATCACCGATCCAGGCACGACGCCGACGCGGCCCCGCAACCAGGTCGTGTTCGGAGTCGCCACCGCGGCGGTCTACAGCCTGCTCGTCCACCTGCACATCGTGTACGGCCTGTTCTTCGCGCTGGTCATCGTGTGCGCCGCCCGCGGAGTGCTGCTCGCGGCGCTGGCCGCCCGCGCGGCCGCCGCGCAGCACGGCGACGTGTCGGCCCCCGCCACCTCGGTGGCCGTCCCCACCTCCAGGTGATCGCCATGGCAGACGGCATCGCCATCGTCGGCATGGGCTGCCGCTATCCCGACGCCTCCGGTCCGGACCGGCTGTGGGAGCTGGTCATGGCCCGCAGGCGGGCGTTCCGGCCGCTCCCCGCGGCTCGGCTGAACCCCGCCGACTACGACACCGACGACCTGGACTCGACCTACGTCCGCTACGCGGCGGTCCTGGAGGGCTGGTCGTTCGACCGGACCCGCCACCGCGTCCCCGGCGCCACCTACCGCGTCACCGACCCGGCACACTGGCTGGCCCTGGACGTGGCCGCGGACACCCTGGCCATGGCGGGCTTCGCCGACGCCGGCGGGATGAACCGCGACAAGGCCGGGGTCATCATGGGCAACACGCTGACCGGCGACTACACCAGGGCCACCGCGATGCGGCTGCGGTGGCCGTACGTCCGTCGCGTCCTGCAGGAGACCCTGGCCCGCGAGGACCTCCCCGAGGACGTCCGCGACCGGCTGCTCCAGCGGTCCGAGGAGCTCTACAAGGCGCCGTTCCCGGAGCCCACCGACGAGACCCTCGCCGGAGCGCTGGCCAACACCATCGCCGGGCGGATCTGCAACCACTTCGACCTGCACGGCGGCGGTTTCACCGTCGACGGCGCGTGCGCCTCGTCGCTGCTCGCGGTCGCGCACGCCTGCGCGGCGCTGACCGCCGGGGACCTGGACTTCGCCCTCGCCGGAGGCGTCGACCTCAGCCTCGACCCCTTCGAGCTGGTCGGGTTCGCCCGGACCGGCGCGCTCGCCCGCGGCGACATGCGGATCTACGACGCCTCCCCCACCGGCTTCTGGCCGGGCGAGGGATGCGGCATGGTCGCGCTGATGCGCCTCGGCGACGCGCTGGCCACGGGACGGCGGCCCATCGCGGTCATCCGCGGCTGGGGGGTCTCGTCCGACGGCCGCGGCGGCATCAGCAGGCCCGAGGCCGGCGGGCAGCTGCTGGCCCTGCGGCGCGCGTACGAGCGAGCCGGGTTCGGCCCGGAGACGGTCGGCTACTTCGAGGGGCACGGCACCGGGACCGCGGTGGGCGACCACGCCGAGCTGGAGGCCATGCGGGCCGTCCGGGGGCCGCACCGGAGCCCCGCGTTCGTGGGGTCCGTCAAGGCCAACATCGGGCACACCAAGGCGGCGGCCGGCGCGGCCGGCCTGATCAAGGCGGCGCTGGCCGTGCACCACCAGATCATCCCGCCCACCACCGGCTCGCACACGCCGCACGAACTTCTCGGAGACGGCCTGGCGACCGCGGAGCGGCCCGTCCCCTGGCCTGCCGCCCCGGTGCGGGCCGCGGTCAGCGCGATGGGCTTCGGCGGCATCAACACCCATCTGGTGATCGAGGCCGCCGGACCGGCGCGGCGCAGCCGGTTGTCCGCCGTACAGGAGCGGATGGCGCGGGCGCCGCTGGAGGCGGAGGTGTTCGCCGTGACGGCCGGCACCCCCGACGAGCTCACCGGGAAGCTGCGGCGGATCGCCCGCCGCGCGGAGTCCATCTCCTTCGCCGAGCTCACCGACCTGGCCGCCCGGCTGGCCGACGAGCCGCCCGGCGCCTGCCGGGTGGCCTTCACCGCTCACGACCCGGCCCAGCTGGCCCGCCGGGCCGGACAGGCCGTGGCCATGTCCGGCCGCGACGCCGCCGAGTCCGGGATCTACAGCGGGACCGGACCGGCCCGCAGGATCGGCCTGATGTTCACCGGCCAGGGCGTCCCGGCGCGCGGCGGCGCCGGCGCTCTGGGCCGGCTGTTCGAGGAGGCACGGCCCTACTTCACCGGGCAGGAAGGCGTCGACACCGGCATCGTCCAGCCGGCCGTCTTCCGGGCCTCGATGGCCGCCCTGAAGTGGCTGGACAGCCTCGGCGTGACGGCCGTCGCGGCACTGGGCCACAGCGTCGGCGAGATCGCCGCGCTCACCTGGGCCGGAGCCGTGGACGAGGAGGACGCGCTCGACCTGGTCGCCGAGCGCGGCCGGATCATGAGCGAGGTGGGAGCCGCCGGCACCGGCATGGCGTCCATCGCCGCCCCGGCGGACCGCGCCGCCGCCCTGATCGAGGGCCTGGACCTGGTCGTCGCCGCCGACAACGGCGCCTCCACGGTCGTCGCCGGACCGCTGACCGCGATCGCGGCCGCGCTGGGCCGGGCCGGCTCGGCGGGCCTCACGGCCAAGGAGCTGGAGGTCAGTCACGCCTTCCACTCACCCGCCGTGGGTGAGGCCACCTCGCCGTTCGCCGCCTGCCTGGACAAGGTGCCGTTCACCGCGCCGGTGGGACGGGTCTTCTCGACGGTGACCGGTGCGGAGCTGGGCGCGGCCACCGACCTGCGGCAGCACCTGGCCGCGCAGATCACCGACCCGGTGCGGTTCCGCCAGGCCCTGGAGCTGCTGGCCGCCGAGTGCGACCTGCTCGTCGAGGTGGGACCCGGCCGGACGCTGACGGCCCTGGCCACCGCCCACCTCGGCGCCTCGCCGTCCGCCGTGTCCGTCGACGCCGGCGAGCGCAGCGGACAGGGCCTGCTGGAGAGCGCCGCCGCCCTGTTCGCGGCGGGTGCGACGGACTCGTTGCTGCCCCTGTTCAGCCATCGCTTCCATCGGCCGTACGACCTGGACCGGGAGCCGGTGTTCCTCACCAACCCGTGCGAGCTGGCGCCGTCCCACGAACCGGCGCGGCGGGAGACGCCGGAACCGGCGCGGGCGGGCACCCCCGAGCCGGCCCGGCCGAGCGGCGGGAGCGTGGCCGGGACCGTCCGCGCCCTGGTCGCGGCCGCCCTGGAGCTGGAGCCGGACGCGATCGGCGACGACGACCACCTCCTGGCCGACCTGCACCTGAACTCCCTGCGCGTCATACAGCTCGCCGTCGAGTGCGCATCGGCGTGCGGGAGGGCGCTTCCGGCCGAGCTGCCCCGGATCGCCGAGGCCACGGTCGGCGACCTGATCGCCGCCGTCGAGACGTTCCCCCCGGCCGGCGAGCGCCGGCCCGACGCGCCGGAATGGTTCCGGCTGTTCGCCGAGCACCCCGTGCCGGTCCAGCCTCCAGAACCGGACGGCGCGCTGCGGGTGCGCGTCCCCGCCGGACCCGCCGACGCGGACGTGGGCCGCCTGCTCGCCGCGGCCCGGCAGGCGATCGCCGAAGGGCGGCCCCTGGTCGTCGCCGACGAGGCCGACTGCGCGTCCGGGTTCGTCGCCGCGCTGCGTCAGGAGCACCCGGAGCTCGACGCCCACTGGCACGGCGTGGACCCCGCCGGGCAGGCGTACGCCGTCCGGCACCTGCCGTTGCCCCCAGGGGACGGCGCGGCTCCCCTCCACCGGGACGAGGTGGTCCTCGTCACCGGAGGGGGCAAGGGGATCGGGCTGCACGCCGGGCTCACCCTGGCCGGGGCGTACGGGGTGCGGCTGGCGTTGATCGGCCGGTCCGATCCCGCGGCCGACCCCGAGCTGGCCGAAGGGCTGGAGCGGCTGCGCGCCGCCGGGGTCGTCGCGGCCTACCGCAGCGCCGACGTCACCGACGCGAGCGCCGTCGGGCGGGCCGTGGCCGAGCTGTCCGGGCTCGGCCCGATCACCGGCGTCGTGCACGCCGGCGGGGTCAACCGGCCGGCCCGCTTCGGCGAGCTCACCGAGGAGGACTTCGCCGAGCACGCCCGTACCAAGTGCGAGGGCCTGGCCAACGTGCTGGCGGCCCTGGACACCGACCGGCTGCGTCTCGTGCTGGCCTACGGCTCGGTCATCGGGCGGTTCGGGCTGGCCGGCGAGACCCACTACGCGCTGGCCAACGGGCGGCTGCAGGCCATGGTCCGCGCCCTGACCGGCGAGCTGCCCCCCGGCTGCGTCACCGCGACGCTCGCCTGGACCGCCTGGGCCGGGGCCGGGATGGCCGAACGGCTCGGCGTGGTCCAGCAGCTCACCGGCGCCGGCATCGGCACGCTGCCCGTGGAGCGGGGGGCGGAGCTGCTGCTGGAGGCGATCGCGGCGCGCCCGGCCGGCGAGACCATCGTCATCAGCGGCCGGCTGCCCCAGCTCGACCGCGCGGAGGACACCCCGTCACGGCATTCGCTGCTGCACCGGGTCCGCAGCTTCGTCCCCGGGGTCGAGCTGGCGGCCGAGTGCGAGCTCGACCCGGCGAGCAGGTACCTCGCCGACCACCGGCTCGACGGGGTGCGGCTGCTGCCCGCGGTCTGCGCCCTGGAGGCCATGGCCCAGGCCGCGGAGCTGCTCGGCACCCCCGCTCGTACGATCACGGACGCGCGGTTCGAGCGGCCTGTCATCGTGCCCGACGACGGCACCCGTACACTGCGGATCCACGCCCTCCGCCACCCCGGCGGCGACGTGGAGGTCACCATCCGCAGCGCGGAGACCGACTTCTCCGCCGTGCACTTCGCCGGCCGGATCGCCGCCACGTCCGCCGACCCTCCGGACGTCGCCGTCCCGGCCGATGATCCCCCCGCCCACGATCCGGCCGACCTGTACGGGCCGCTGTTCTTCCACGGGCCCGCGTTCCGGCGGCTGGCCCGCTTCGAGTCCCTCTTCCCCACCGGCTGCCGCGCCGTCCTGTCGGCCACCGGCGACGACCTCGACATGGGGTCACCGGTCCTGGGGGAGGCGGCCCTGCACGACGCGGCCATCCACGTGCTCCAGGCGTGCGTGCCGCACCGGCGGCTCCTGCCGGTCGGCTGCGACCGGTTCCAGGCGCACGGCCGCGCGGCCCCGCCCGCGGAGGTGGTCGTCGAGGCGGTCGAACGGTCGCATCACGGCGCCGACTACGTCTACGACGTCGTGGCGCGGTCGGCGGACGGGCGGCCGGTGTTCAGCTGGACGGGGCTGCGGCTCCTCGACACCGGGCCGCTGCGCATGGACGCCATGCCTGCGCTGCTGACCGGCCCGTACCTGGAGCGGATGGTCGGAGACCTGTGCCCGGGGGCGTCGGCCGTGACCGACGAGTGGCTGGAGCTCGGCGAGCCGCCGCTCCGGCCCGAGCCGCCGTTCCAGCCCGAGCCGGGGTGGACCCGGCAGGCCGAGCAGCTCGCGCGGTTGACGGGCGAGTCCCGGCTCACCCTCGACTCCCGGCTGAGAACGGCTCACAAGTGCCTGCCCGAGGCCGGCCAGGCGGAGGCGCTGCAGGTCGAGGCGGCCTACGAGCACGGCTGGATCAAGCTGACCGGCCCGTCCGGGCTGGCGGTCCTGTCCGGACTGCTCACGTTGGACAGCTCCGACGGCCCACCGCGATCCATGGTCGTCGCCGTGCTCACCCAGGAGACGCGATGACTCCCTTCTACGAACACCGCCAGGTCGTCACCTTCGCCGACACCAACGTCGTCGGGAACGTGTACTTCTCCCACTATTTCGAGTGGCAGGGCCGCTGCCGGGAACGCTTCCTCGCCGACCAGGCGCCGGAGGTACTCCAGGCGCTCGCCGGCGACCTCGTCCTGGTCACAGCCGACTGCTCGTGCGAGTTCTTCGCCGAGCTGTACGCCCTCGACGAGGTGTCGATCCGCATGTCCCTGGGCGGCATCGAGGCGAACCGGGTGACCATGGACTTCCGCTACTACCGGCTGGGCGCCGGCCCGGCCCGGCTCGTCGCCGGCGGACGGCAGACGATCGCGTGCATGCGCCGCGACCCCGCAGGCGCCCTCACCCCGGCCGAGATCCCCGCCTCGCTCAGACGAGCCCTCGACCGCTACTCCCCCGTCACGACGCCCTGAGCATCCACCACCGGAAAGTCCGACGTCAGGAGCTCGACCATGTCCACCCCCGTCACCACTCGGCGGCAGCTCAACGAGCGACACCACAAGGCCGCCCTCGGCGTCTTCCTGGTGATCGTCCTCGCCCACTGGGCGGAACACATCGTGCAGGCGATCCAGATCTACGCGCTCGGATGGCCGGTCCCGGAGGCGCGCGGAGTGCTCGGACTGCCGTTCCCCTGGCTCGTCACCTCCGAATGGATGCACTACGGCTACGCCCTGGTCATGCTCGTCGGGCTGATCCTGCTGCGGCCCGGCTTCACCGGCCGCTCCCGGACGTGGTGGACAATCGCGCTCGCCATCCAGTTCTGGCACCACATCGAGCACCTGCTCCTGCTGCTCCAGGCGATCACCGGCACGCACCTGGCCGGACGGCCCGTTCCGACCAGCATCATCCAGCTCGTGATCCCCCGCGTGGAGCTGCACCTGTTCTACAACGCCGTGGTCTTCGTCCCGATGGTGGTCGCGATGCTGCTGCACCGCCGGCCGCGCGAGGCCGAGCGCAGCGTCATGCGCTGTGGCTGCGCGCTCGGAGCGGCATGAGACGAAGGCGCCCGTCCCCGCCGCTGACCGTGGCCCTCCTGCTCGTCACCGCCCTCCTGCTGTCCTGGACGGTCCCCGGGATCGGCCCGGCGCTGCGGCTCGCCGCCGGGGCCGGCCGGTCCGGGACCTTCACCGCGCAACGCCTGGACTGCGTGCGGCACCCCGGCCACGAGAGCTGCGCGTGGACCGGCGACTTCCGCTCCCACGACGGCGTCGTCCGCCGCACGGGAGTCACCCTCGCCGGCAGCGACCGGGACACCGACCAGGCGGGCCGGCAGAGCGAGGCGGTCGACGTCGGGCTGCCCAACCGGGTCTACGATCCGCACGGGTCCAACGAATGGATCTTCACCGTCTTCCTGTTCCTGGCCGAGCTCGCTCTGCTGGCCTTCGCCCTCGCGCCGGTCGTGGGAGCGGTACGCCGGGCACTGGCCTCCCGCCGGGGCTCCGGCCGGAGCGTGGAGCTGGAGAGTGAACGAACATGATCGTCGCGATCACGGACGACGCGTGGCGGACGACGCGCGCCGCACTGGCGACAACAGGTGATCGTTTCGCCGACCTGCTCTCGGCGGCCGCCACCGCCGCCCGCTCCGCTCCGGCGACCCGGCACTGGTCGGTGGCCGACACCGCCGCGCACGTGGCCACCCTCACCCAGGCGTGCGCCTCCATGCTCGGAGTCGCCCCGCCACCGGTCCACGGCCTCGGCGAGCTGATGAGGGAGACCACCATCGACACCGTCGCCGACCTCAACGAGGTCGTCCTGGGACGGTTCACGGAGCGGGACCCGGAGGCGCTGGCCGGTCAGATCCGCTCGGACATCAAGCTGCTCCTCGACGCGACGGACGGCGAGGACCCGGCCGCCGCCGTGCCGTGGCTCGGCGGCTCCGCGGTCCCCCTGGCCGGGCTGCTCGCCCACCTGCTCAACGAGCTGCAGATCCACGGCCGGGACATCGCCCGGCCGGTGGGCGCGCGGTGGTGGGTGCCCCGGCAGGAGGCCGCCCTGTTCTTCGAGCTGTTCCTCGTCGGCGTCATCCACCACGGCTACGGCCGGCTGCTCGACGGTCACGGCCCCTGGCCGAGACGGCGGGTCGCGGTGGAGTTCGCCTCCCCGTACACGACCACCCGGTCCATCGTGATCGACGACGGCCGGGTGACCGTCGAACCGCCGGGCGGGCCGACGGATGTCCGCCTCGCCTTCGACCCGGTGGCGCTCAACCTGATGCTGTTCGGTCGGGTCAGCAGGGCACGGACGGTGCTCGCCGGCGACGTCGTCGTCCGGGGCAGGCGGCCGTGGCTCCTGCCCGCCTTCCTCCGGATCATGCGGCTGCCGTCCTGACAGTCCCGTTCCGACCTCTGTTCGCCGCGGCCCCGGGTGCGTGCGAACCCGCTCCGAACTCGACTCCGGGCGCGCATACCGCGGCATGCTTGCTTCATGGCTGATACGACACGCATCACGGTGACGCTGCCGAGTGACCAGGTCGCCGAGCTCAGGAAGCTCACCGACAACGTCTCCGGCTATGTCGCCGAGGCGGTGGCACGCCAGCTACGGCACCAGCTCCTCGGCGCCGACCTGCGGCATCACCAGGAGGAGCACGGGGAGTTCACCGAGGAAGAACTGGCTCAGGCTCGCTCCAGGATCTTCGGGGCGGCCGATCCGGGGGGTTCGGCGAGCGCGGTGTGATCGAGCACGTCGAAACCTTCGTCCTGGACTTCCAGGGACTCTCCGCCTGGATGGTCAGCCAAACGCGGGTGAACCTGCCCCGGCTGCAGTGGGTGCTCTCCCGCGTCAAGGTCGAACCGGTGACCGGGGGGCGGCGAAGGCGTCCGCGAAACTGCTCAAGACAGCGGGTCTGCACGGCCACAAGTACGCGATCGACGCGACGGTCGCCGAAGTGGCACCGCGCCAGCCGCGTCCGGTGGCCATGCTGACCTCCGATGTCGACGACATGGCCCGACTGTGCGGCGACCGTGTCCGGCTCATCGGCATCTGAGCAGCTCCCGCCCGGCCCGGCGTCCCACATCCTGCTCCACAGCGACGGGTACGCCGGTCCGGGCGGGGCCGGCTGGTACTCCACTGACACATCGCGATCATGGTTGGGATCTGCGCTGGCAGTGGCAGTGTCGGGCGGTTGCCTGATGGCGACGCCGCCATTCTGACCAGCGCAGGATGTCCGTGATCGTGTGGGTCGCGGTCAGGATGAGCGCGGCCAGTGACCGCCGGATCTCGGGGGACGTCAGCGGGACGCGGTCATCAGTACTGGGTGGCTGGGCACCGGCGACCTTGACAGGGCCATCAAGGGCTGCCGGGCTCCTCTCGAAGTTGCTGGCCCCCGGCTCGGCC
This sequence comes from Nonomuraea sp. NPDC005501, assembly GCF_040605905.1. NCBI lineage: Bacteria > Bacillati > Actinomycetota > Actinomycetes > Streptosporangiales > Streptosporangiaceae > Nonomuraea > Nonomuraea sp. NPDC005501. The sequence continues at coordinate 32,302 of NZ_JBEXDT010000003.1, forward strand.
CGCTCCTCGACGTTGTGGTGAGAAGGCTTCTCCGGGCGGGCTCGTACGTGGCCTGTGCGCCCACCTCGCTCACGTGGTGCGGAGGGACTCCAGGATCTGGGTCAGGGCGGCCATGGTGTCGGGGAGGTCCTGGGGGTCGCTCGATCCGGCCAGGAAGAGCGCGGCCTCGTTCATCGCTCCCGACAACAGATGAGTCAACGGCCTCACGGGCTGGCGCGCGATGACGCCCTCGTCCATCAGGCTCGTGAGTGCCTCCGTCAGGTGGCGGGCGGAGGCGGCCTCGTCCATGGCTCTCCACTCGTTCCAGCCCAGGACTGCCGGGCCGTCGATGAGCATGATCCGCTGAACGTCCGGATGGGTGCTGGCGGACAGGAAGCACCGGCAGCCGGCCGTGAACCGCGTCCACGGATCGTCGTGCGCGTCGGCGGCGGCCGCCACCTTCCTGCCCACCTCGTCCTGGACCTCCTGGAGGACGGCTCGGAAGAGGTCTGCCTTGCTGTCGAAGTGGTGGTACAGCGCGCCCTTGGTGACTTCGGCGGCACGGACGATCTCCGACAGGCCCACCGCGCCGTAGCCCTTGGTCGCGAAGAGCCTCCGTCCGGCCGCCACGAGGGTTCGCCGGGTCTGCTCGCGCTGCTCCGCTCTGCTGGTCATCCGCGCTCCGTTGACATACCGATGGTACGTCAATAGCGTATCCGACATACCATCGGTATGTGAATGGGGATTCTGATGAGGTTGACCAGCTTCTATCCCGTCATCGGTGTCACGCGTCTGCGGGAGTCACGCGACTTCTACACCCGGCTGTTCGAGTTCGAGGTGACGTTCGAGGCGGACTGGTACGTCAGCCTGCGACGGCGGGGCGACCAGTGGTACGAGCTCGCCCTGCTCGACCACGGTCACCCCACCGTGCCCCACGCCTACCGCAGGCCGGTCCAGGGCCTGCTGCTCAACTTCGAGGTCGAGGACGTCGACGCCGAGTGGGAGCGCCTCGTCCTCGGCGAGGGCCTGAAGCCCGAGCTGGATCTGCGGACCGAGGAGTTCGGCCAGCGACACTTCATCGTGGCCGACCCCAACGGCGTCCTCATCGATGTGATCGAAGAGGTCCCACCGTCCGCCGCCTACGCGGACAACTATGTCGGGCCCTAGTCCACCTCCACGACGGCCTGGGCGAACTGGGCGGAGTACAGCCGGGCGTAGGCGCCGTCCGCGCCCAGGAGCGACTCGTGCGTGCCCTGCTCGACGATCCGCCCGTTCTCCATGACCAGGATCAGGCTGGCGTCGCGGATCGTGGACAGCCGGTGGGCGATCACGAAGCTGGTGCGGCCCTCGCGCAGCGAGCTCATCGCCCGCTGGATGAGCACCTCGGTGCGGGTGTCGACCGAGCTGGTGGCCTCGTCCAGGATGAGGATCGCCGGCTCCGACAGGAACGCCCGGGCGATCGTGATCAGCTGCTTCTCCCCCGCGCTGACCGTGGCGCCCTCCTCGTCGATCACCGTGTCGTAGCCGTCGGGCAGCGTGTGCGCGATGCGGTCCACGTGGGCGGCCTCCGCGGCGGCCTCGACGCGCTCCCGTGTGGCGCCTTCGGCGCCGTAGCCGATGTTCTCCGCGATCGTCCCGCCGAACAGCCACGTGTCCTGCAGCACCATGCCGATGCCGGCGCGCAGCTCCTCCCGGGACATCTCGGCGATGTCGACGCCGTCGAGCGTGATCCGGCCGCCGGTCACCTCGTAGAAGCGCATGATGAGGTTGACCAGCGTCGTCTTGCCCGCTCCGGTCGGGCCGACGATGGCCACGGTCTGGCCGGGCTCGACGGTCAGCGACAGGTTCTCGATCAGCGGCCGGTCCGGCGCGTAGCGGAAGGACACGTTCTCGAACGCCACCCGGCCCCTGACCTGTGCCGGTCGGGCGGGCCGGTCCGGCTCCGGGGACTGCTCCGGGGCCTCCAGCAGCTCGAAGACCCGCTCGGCGGAGGCGACGCCCGACTGCACCAGGTTCGCCATGCCGGCCACCTGGGTCAGCGGCTGGCTGAACTGCCGCGAGTACTGGATGAACGCCTGCACGTCGCCCAGCGAGATCGAGCCCGAGGCCACCTTGAACCCGCCCACCACGGCGACCAGCACGTAGTTGAGGTTGCCGATGAACATCATCGCCGGCTGGATCATCCCGGAGATGAACTGGGCGCGGAAGCTGGAGGTGAACAGGGCCTCGTTGTGCCGGTCGAAGGTCTCGGCGGCCTCCTTCTGCCGGCCGAACACCTTGACCAGCGTGTGCCCGCCGTACATCTCCTCGATGTGGCCGTTGAGCTTGCCGGTCGAGGACCACTGCTTGATGAACTGCGGCTGCGACCGCTTGCCGACGACCGTGGTGACGTAGACCGACACCGGCACCGTGACCAGCGCGATGAGCGCCAGGATCGGCGAGATCCAGAACATCATCACCAGCACCGCCACGACCGTCAGCGCCGACGAGATGAGCTGGCTCATCGTCTGCTGGAGCGTCTGGGCGACGTTGTCGGTGTCGTTGGTGGCGCGGCTGAGGATCTCACCGCGCGGCTGGCCGTCGAAGTAGCTCAGCGGCAGCCGGGCCAGCTTGGCCTCGATCCGCCCGCGCAGCCGGGACGCCGCGCGCTGCACGACGATCGTGGTCAGCCGGAACTGCACGATCCCGAGCAGCGCCGCCATCACGTAGATGGCCAGCACCCAGCCCAGCACCTGGGCCAGCGCGGTGAAGTCGATGCCGTGGCCGGGCACCACGTTCATCGACGACACCATGTCGGCGAACGTGCCCTGGCCCCGGGCGCGCAGCCCCGCCACGGCCTGCTCCTTGGTGCTCCCCGCGGGGAGCTGGGCTCCGATGATGCCGGAGAAGATCAGGTCCGTGGCGTGGCCGAGGATCTTGGGGCCCGTCACGGTCAGCGCGACGCTGGCCGTGCCGAGGGCCAGGACGACGACGAGCATCGCGCGCTCGGGCCGCAGCAGGTGCAGCAGCCGGCGGAGCGAGCCGCCGAAGTCGAGGGCCTTCTCGGCGGGCCCGGACATCATCCGGCCGGGGCCGAAGGCGGGCTGAGGGCGCCGCGGGGGCGCTTGGGGGGTGCTCATGCGGCCGCCTCCTGTTCGGTGAGCTGGGACAGCACGATCTCCCGGTACGTCGGGCAGGTGGTCATGAGCTCGGCGTGGTCGCCGCTGCCGACCACGCGGCCCTCTTCCAGGACGAGGATGCGGTCGGCGTCGCGGATCGTGTTGACGCGCTGGGCCACGATGACGATCGTGGCGTCGGTGATCTCCTCGGCCAGCGCGGCCCGCAGCCGGGCGTCGGTGGCGAAGTCGAGGGCGGAGAAGGAGTCGTCGAACAGGTAGATCTCGGGCCGGTGCACCAGTGTCCTGGCGATGGCCAGGCGCTGGCGCTGCCCGCCGGAGACGTTCGTGCCGCCCTGGGAGATCGGCTCCTCCAGGCCGCCGGGCATCGCCTCGACGAACTCGCGGGCCTGGGCCACCTCCAGGGCCCGCCACAGCTCCTCGTCGGTGGCGTCCGGCCTGCCGTATCTCAGGTTGGAGGCGACGGTGCCGGAGAAGAGGTAGGGCGACTGCGGGACCAGGCCGACCGCCCGGGAGAGCACGGCGGGGTCGAGGTCGCGGACGCCGACGCCGTCGACCAGCACCTCGCCGGCGGTCGCGTCGAACAGGCGCGGGATGAGGTTGAGCAGCGTGGTCTTGCCGCTGCCCGTGCTGCCGATGATCGCGGTGGTACGGCCCGGCCGCGCCGTGAAGCTCACGTCGCACAGCACCGGCTGCTCGGCGCCCGGGTACCGGAAGTCCACGGAGCGCAGCTCCAGCTCGCCGATGCGTCGCTCGGGGGTGACGGGGTCGGCCGGCGGGTGGACGGTCGGCTCGGTGTCGAGCACCTCCTCGATGCGCTCGGCGCAGACCTCGGCCCGCGGGATCATCATGAACATGAACATGGCCATCATCACCGACATGAGGATCTGCATCAGGTAGGAGATGACCGCGGTCAGCGCGCCCACCTGCATGGCCCCGTCGGCGATGCGGTGGCCGCCGAACCACACCACGGCGACGCTGGACAGGTTCACCACCAGCATGACCGTGGGGAACATCAGCGCCATCAGCCGCCCGACCCGCAGCGACACGTCGGTCAGCTGGTCGTTGGCCACGCCGAAGCGCTCGCGCTCGTGCCGGTCGCGGACGAAGGCCCTGATGACCCGGATGCCGGTGATCTGCTCGCGCAGCACCTGGTTGATCCGGTCGATGCGCTCCTGCATGGTGCGGAAGTGCGGGCGCATCCGCATGACGATCACGCCCACGACGACGATCATCACGGGCAGCGCGACGAGCAGCAGCGACGACAGCGCCGCGTCCTGGCGCAGCGCCAGGACGATGCCGCCGACGCACATGATCGGCGCGGCCACCACCATCGTGAACGTCATCAGCACGAGCAGCTGCACCTGCTGCACGTCGTTGGTGGTCCGGGTGATGAGGGACGGCGGGCCGAACCTGTTGACCTCCTGGGCGGAGAAGTTCTGCACCCGGTGGAAGATCGCGGCCCGCAGGTCCCGGCCCAGCGCCATCGAGGTCCGGGCGCCGTAGTACACGGCCACGACGGAGCAGACGATCTGGACGAGCGTCACACCGAGCATCACCAGCCCGATGCGGGCGATGTAGCCGGTGTCGCCCTTGACGACGCCGTCGTCGATGATGTCGGCGTTCAGTGTGGGGAGATAGAGCGTGGCCAGCGTCTGCACGAACTGGAAGAGGACGACGAGCGTGATCTCTTTCCCGTACGGCCTGAGCTGGACCCGCAGCAGACGGAGCAGCATCAAGAAGGGCTTTCTGTCGAAGGGTCGGGGGAAGGCCGCACGAGCAGCCCGTCGAGCAGCACGGAGACGATCTCCGCGTCGTCCATGTCTCCGAGGTCGCCGCCCTGACCGAAGCCGCGGTGCACCCGCACCGCGATCAGCATGAGCAGCAGGTGTGCCGTGGCCTCGGGAGAGCGGCGCAGCCGGTCGCGATCGGGCTCCATCAGGGCGGCCAGTGCGGCCGCTATCCGCTGCCGGCCGCCGAACATCCGCTCGCGGAACTCGGCGTCGTCGCTCATCAGCTCCTTGGGAGCGGCGATGAGGTTGGCGTTGGCGCTCATCCCGGTCCGCAGCTTCGTGACGGCGGCGAGCAGCCGCGCGCGCAGCTCGACCTGGGTGCCGATGGCCGCCAGGGCGTCCACGGCCGGCTGCGGGTCGAACGCGCTCATCAGCGCGGCCCGCAGCAGCGAGGCCTTGTCGGGGAAGACGCCGAAGATCGTGCCCTCGGCCACTCCCGCGGCCTCGGCGATCTGACGGGTGCTGACGGCGGTGCCGTACTCGCGCAGCAGGGGAAGCGTGGCGGCGATGAGCGCGGCACGGCGATCTTCTGGTGCCATGGCCGGCACCCTTCTCCTTCTGGCCATGGCGCAGAGCATAATGAGCGAGTACTCACTCGTTCAAATGGTTTTGTCCCGAAGGTCCGCGAACGGGCGTGAGCCCGCCCCCAAGGGGGGACGAGCTCAGGCACTGCGGGGCGGGGTCAGTCGTGGGTCAGCGTGACCAGGTTCGAGTAGTCGTTCCGCGTCCCGTCCGTGCCGTGGAACAGGATGGTGTGGGTGGTGCCGGTGCCGCTGAGCGACGACAGCGGGACCGACCACTTGTAGAGCCCGCCGGCGCTGGACACCAGCGGGTTCACGCCGGCCACGGCGGTCCAGGTGAACTCGCCGCCGAAACCGGGCTCGGCCGTCCGCGATCAGTCGACGCGGCAGAACGTGGCGAATCTGCCGGGGTGGGCGGCGTCGTAGCGCTCGATTCGACGGTGGCCTCGCGGGGCAGGTTGGATCAGGCCATCGTTGCGGACGTTGTGGTGGATCATGCGGCGGGTGCCGGTCTCCATCGAATGGACGGCCAACGTGGCCAACTCCTCGCCGCGGTGAATCGGCACGCCCCGGGCCGCCTTCAGCGAGCGCCTGTGCGACTCGTACTCCTCTGTGCTGCAGCTGCTGCTGGACTCGGTGGGGAATTGACGCGCTCTCCGGCCTGAAGGCCGGGGGTTCAGCCCGTACCGCGTCATGCGGCGGCACCTCTGAGGCTTCCTGCTTCGCCGACCCGCGCCACCGCATGCGGTGGTCTTACCGGGTCTCCACAGGCGTTTAGCCTGTCCGCCCGTCCGGCGGCCAGGATGTTGATCGCCGCATTGACGTCCCGGTCGTGGGCCGCGCCGCAGGCACAGATCCACGACCGGACGGAAAGCGGCATCGACGCGGCGATGGTTCCGCACGCCGAGCATAGTTTCGAGCTGGGGAACCAGCGGTCGATCCTGGCGAAGGTCCGCCCGTACCGGGCGGCCTTGTACTCCAGCATCGCGACGAAGGCCGACCAGCCCGCGTCGTGCACACTCTTGGCCAGCTTCGTGCGCGCCAGACCCGACACCGACAGGTTCTCCACGTACACCGCTTGGTTGTCGCGAATGATGCTGGTGGAGAGCTTGTGGGCGAAGTCCCGGCGCGCGTCGGCCACCCGGGCGTGGGCCTTGGCGACCTTGACGACGGCCTTGTTCCGGTTCGCTGAGCCCTTCACCTTCCGGCCGAGGGCCTTCTGCGCCCTGCGGAGCTTCTTGGCCGCCCGGCGCAGAAAACGCGGATTGTCGACCTTCCGGCCGTCCGACAGTACCGCGACATGCGCCAGCCCCAGGTCGATGCCCACCTCGGAGGCGACCTCGGGCAGGAGCTCGTCGCCGGTGGCGACCACGAAGGAAGCGAAGTACCGGCCCGCCGCGTCTTTGATCACCGTCACCGACGACGGCTCCGACGGCAGGTTGCGCGACCACCGCACCGGCACGTCCCCGATCTTCGGCAGGCGCAGCCTCCCGCCTGCCGTGATCGAGAACCGGGCGTTACGGGCGAAGCGGATGGCCTGCCGGTTGTCCTTCTTGGAGCGGAACCGGGGTGCGGCCATCTTCGGCCCCTTGCGTTTACCGGTGATCGAGGCGAAGAAGCTGCGGTAGGCGGTGTTCAGGTCCGCCAGCGCCTGCTGGAGCACCACGGCGGAGACCTCTGCCAGCCAGGAGCGTTGCGGAGTCTTCTTCGCCTCGGTGATCACGAGCTTGGACAGGTCCCCGTCGCAGATGTAGGGCAGCCCGGCCGCGTGGGCGTCCTGCCGTGCGCGCAGCCCGTCGTTGAACACCACTCGGGCGCACCCGAACGCCTGGGCCAGCGCCTGGCGCTGGGCAGCGTCCGGGTAGAGCCGGTACTGGTAACGAACCTGCATGGTGCTCATTGGACCATTCGATCATGACTGAACGTATGGGAATCAGCGCGATCCGTGAGCACATCGGCGACCGCGCCAACGCGGCCCACTACCTCGGGCGAGCACACCATCATCGAACGCAACGGCACACCCTTCGCCGTCCTGGCGTCCTACCACTGGTGGATCGAGCATAAAGACCAGAAAGGCCAGGGCACCCCGCGCCCTGACGGCCACCCCCGCCCGGGCCTTCAACCCCGACCTGAAGGCCGGAGCACTGGCCCGCATTCCGGTAGCCGAAGTTCCGGTAGACCTCCACGCGGACGCGGCGCGCCAGCTCCGGCTCTCGCTCGATGAGGGCGTCCAGGCGGCGGTAGAGGTTCTCGCCGTCACGCTCGAAGCGCAGCACGAACGCCTGGTGGTTGACGCCCGCGGTGAGGAAGGAGATCTCCTCCTCGGGTACGCCGACCATCCGGGCCAGGGTCCTCTGCGTGTCGCGGGCCGCGTGGCAGACGCCGACGACGTTGCGGAAGGGGGTGCCCGCGTAGACCGCCCAGGGGATCATCGACATGGGGTTGGTGTAGGTGAACAGGGTGGAGTCCGGGGCCAGCTCGGCCAGGTCCTCGCCGAGTCCGACCATCACCGGGATCGTGCGCAGGGCGCGGAAGATGCCGCCGATGCCGAGGGTGTCGGCGATGGTCTGGCGGACGCCGTACGCGGCGGGGATGTCGAAGTCGCGGCGCACGGCGTCCATGCCGCCCACGGCGATCTCGTTGATCACGTAGTCGGCGCCGTCCACCGCGGCCCTGCGGTCGGCGTGGGCCTCGACCTTCGCGCCGATCCCGAGCTCCGTCACCATCCACCGGGTCATCGCCTCGGCGGTGTCCAGCCGGTCCTGGTCGATGTCGTGCAGCACGATCGTCGACTCGGTCAGCTCGGGGAAGGTCAGGAGGTCGGAGAGCAGGTTCTTCGCGAAGGTGATGCTGCCTGCGCCGACCAGGACGATGCGGGCCATCTATCTACCTCAACTTCATGGGCGTGAGGCAATGAACGTGTTCCGTATGACAGAATGTCATTCCGAATAAGGGACAGACAGGACACCACCCGAGCGGAGAGCGTGTCAAGGGGTGGATCTACATGACGGCCAGCTGACCACCGTCGATGACCAGCTCGGTGCCGTGGATGAAGGCCGCGTCGTCACTGGCGAGGAAGGCGTAGCCGGCGGCCACCTCCTCGGCCAGACCGGCCCGGCCGAGCGGGATCAGCTCGCTCTCGTACGACGAGACGAAGTCGTCGGCCAGCCCGGCCGAGATCGAGGCGTTGAGCGGGGTCTTGATGTAGCCGGGACAGAGCGCGTTGACCCGGATGCCGTGCCTGCCGAGCTCCACGGCCATGGTCCTGGTGAGCAGCAGCACCCCGCCCTTGGAGGCGTTGTAGTGGGCGTAGTCCGCCTCGCCGCCCAGGCCGTTGGTGGAGGACATGTTGAGGATCACCCCGCCCGCGCCCTGGTCCACCAGCCGCCTGGCCACGGCCTGGGCGACCAGGAACATGCCGCGCAGGTTCACGGCCATGATCCGGTCCCAGTGCTCCGGCGAGATCTCCAGGAACGGCTCGCGCCAGGCCGTTCCGGCGTTGTTGATCAGGACGTCCAGCCCGCCGAGCGCCGCGATCGCGCCCTCGACCAGCCGGGAGACGTCCGCCTCCGCCGACACGTCGGCCGCCAGGCCGCTCACCTCGCCCAGCGCCGACAGCTCTGACGCGGTCGCCGCCACCTCGGCCGGGTCCAGCCCGCCGATGACGACCCTGGCGCCCTCCTCCAGGAACCTGCGTGCCGTGGCGGCGCCGATCCCGCTGCTGCCGCCGCTGATCAGCACCCTCTTGCCGGCCAGTCCCCTCATGCGCCCTCCCCCTTCGTCAGCATGTCAGCGCACGGCGCCGCGGGCCGCGACGCGCAGTTCGGTGGTGACCCGGCCGCCCTCGACCCCGTACGCGGAGTCGAACATGTTCACGGCCGAGCAGGCGTGACCGGGGATGAGCTGGACCCGCGTGCCGACCGGCAGCGCGCCGTGGTGGCCCGGCTCCAGCAGCGCCACGCCGTGCTCCTCGTTGAGGAAGTCCATGTGCGCGTACGGATGCCCGACCACCCTGATCCAGTCGGGCGTGCCGGTGCCGTCGGAGGTGAGGCACTTGGTGCCGGCGTCGAACACGACCCTTTCGGGCGTCGGCCGGGCGATGACCGTGGACAGCACGCGGGCGCCGGCGGTCCGCTCGGTGGCGACCCCCAGCCGGATCATCGCGGTGTCGTTGAAGACATAGGTGCCCGGCCTGATCTCGGTCACCCCGGCCACCCCCGCGACGTGCCTGGCGGTGGGCGTGGAGCCCACGCTGATCTCGCGCAGGGCGATGCCCTCGCGGGCGCACAGCTCGGCGGTGGCCACCAGGTCGGCGCCCTCGCGGCGGGAGGTCTCGGCCAGCTCCTCCGCGGTGCGGGAGTGGTAGGCGTGCCCGGCCAGCGTGAGGAGGCCGACGACCTCGACGCCGGGGATCGCGGCGATCTCGGCCACCAGGTCGGCGGTGGGCCGCCCCGGCGGGCGTCCGAGCCGGTGCTGGCCGGTGTCCACCTCGACCAGGACCTCCGCCGGGGGCCCGCCCAGCCGGCCGAGCCCCTCCGCCACCTCGGGCGAGTCGAGGCTGACGCGGACCCTGGCCCGCTCGCGCAGCGCCGCCAGCCGGCGCAGCTTGGGCTCGCCCCAGATCGGGAAGGCGAGCAGGATGTCGTCGATCCCGGCGTCGGCCATCACCTCGGCCTCGCCGAGCTTGGCGCAGGTGATGCCGCTCGCCCCGGCGTCGAGCTGCATGCGCGCCAGCTCGGGCATCTTGTGGGTCTTGATGTGCGGGCGCAGGCGGACGCCGTTGCTCGCCGCCGCCTTCGCCATCTCGCTCACGTTGCCTCTGACCACGTCCAGGTCGATGACGAGAGCCGGCGTGTCGATCTCGGGGTACATGCGTGGGACCGCCCCTCTGGTAGTTCCCGGCGAAAATAGCACCAATTCCGTATGGCGCACTAGCGTTCCGTTTCGCGGAACTCTTGACATCGTTGTGTGGTGCTGATGTTCTGTCGTGGTTTCGGAACTACATTCTGAATAGCGGAATCGGGAGCACATATGAGGCTTGGCACCGTACGCGCCGGCACCGGCGATCCCCCGCCGGCCGCCGTCCAGGTGGACGTCTCCGGCATCGGCACCCTGACCAACCCTGTGATCGGAGCGACGCCGTGAAGGCACTGGTGTTCACCGGACCCGCGACGGTGGAGCTGCGGGAGGTCGACGAGCCCGTGGTCGGCCGGGACGAGGTGCTGGTCCACGTGGTCGCCTCCGGCATCTGCGGGAGCGAGCTGCACGGCGTCAAGTCGCCCGGCTTCCGGGTGCCGCCGCTGGTGATGGGGCACGAGTTCGCGGGCCGCACCGACGACGGGCGGCCGGTGCTGGTCAACCCGATCCTGTCGTGCGGGTCGTGCGACGTGTGCGCGCTCGGGCTGCGGAACGTGTGCCGGAACCGGCGGATCGTCGGGGTGCACCGGCCCGGCGGGTTCGCCGAGCGCGTGTCCGTGCCCGCCGCCGCGCTGGTCGCCCTGCCCGAGGGACTCGGCTGGACGGCCGCGGGCGTCGTGGAGCCCGTGGCGAACGCCGTGCACGCCTGGGAGCTGGCCGGAGCCCCGGCCGGGGCGCGGGTGGGTGTCATCGGCGCGGGCGCGATCGGGCTGGCGTGTCTGCAGGTCGCCCGTACGGGCGGGGCCGCCGGAGTGGACGTCGCCGACCGGTCGGAGAGCCGCCTGGCCCTCGCCGGCCGCCTCGGGGCGGACGCCGCGACCGGCGAGCTGACCGGCGAGTACGACGTGATCTTCGACGCGGTGGGCGCGGCGGCCACCCGTCGCGCGTCGGCCGCCCTGCTGCGGCCGGGCGGGACGGCGGTCTGGCTGGGGCTGGCCGACACCGAGCCCGGCTTCGACGCGGCCGGGCTGGTACGCGGGGAGCAGCGGGTGCTGGGCTCGTTCGCCTACTCCGGCGCCGACTTCGCCGCCGCCGCCGCGATGGTCGGGAGCTGGGACCTGAGCTGGGTGGACACGTTCCCGCTGAGCGAGGGGGCGGAGGTCTTCACCAGGCTCATGAACGGCGACCCGAACCCCGTCAAGGCCCTCCTGTCCCCCGGCGCCTGACCTTCTCGGTCTTCCACGGGCGCCCGAACTCTTCGGGCGCCCGTTCTCCGTGCGTGCCGGCCGTCAGGGGCGGGGCAGGTCGCGGTAGGGGTTGGCGGGCAGGCCCGTGTACGGGGTGGGGCAGCGCCACAGCTCCCCGCCGCCGCTGCCGTCCCAGGCGGTGGTCACGTAGAGCACGTCCAGATCGGGCCCGCCGAACGCGCAGCTCGTCACGTTGGCGGCGGGGACGGGGACGGTCAGGTCCGTCGAGCCGTCGGGCCGCAGCCGCACGACCGACGCGCCGCCCCACAGCGCGACCCACACGTGCCCGGCGGCGTCCACGGTGATGCCGTCGGGCTGCGGGAGCCCGGCGAAGCGCCGCCGATTCGCCATCTCGCCGCTCGCCGGGTCGTAGTCGAAGACGTCCACCTGGTCGGTGGCCGTGTCCACGTAGTACAGCAGCCGCTCGTCCGGGCTCCACGCGATGCCGTTCGAGATCGTCACCCCGGCCAGCACCCGCGCGCAGCTCCGGTCGGTGTCCAGCCGGTAGAGCGAGCCCGCGCCCGGGGTGTCGTCCTCGGCCTTGGTGCCGGCGAAGAACCGTCCGGCGCGGTCGCAGGCGCCGTCGTTCATCCGGTTGCCGGGCGGCTCGGCGGCGGTCACGGGGGCGACCACCTCCAGCCGGCCCCCCTCGTGGACGGCGAAGCCGTCCCTGACCGCGAGCGCCAGGCCGCCCGAGGCCCGGGGCAGCGCCACGCCGACCGGCCGGCCCACGTCGATGGACTCCAGGGCGTCGTCGGCGGGGTCCAGCCGGTGCACCAGGCCGGCCGGGATGTCCACCCACAGCAGCGTCTCCGTGCCGTCGTCCCAGCGTGGCCCCTCGCCGAGCCGGGCCGCGGGAACCGGTACCGGTTTCAGGTCCATCCCAAACCCCTTCAATCCACGATGCAGAATGGCATTCCGGTCAGAGCTGCTCGGAGATCGCGCGACGGAGGCCCGCCCCGACCTCTTCCAGCCGGGCCGGCGACATCCGGTCCTTGATCGCGGTCACGCTCACCGCGGCGACCGGCACGGTCCTGCCCAGGAAGATCGGCGCCGCGACGCAACGCACGCCCGGCTCGTTCTCCTCCAGGTCGAGCGCGTAGCCGCGGTCCCGCACCTGCTCCATGTGGGCGGCGAGCTTGGCCGGGGCGGTGATGGTGTTCCTGGTCCGCACAACGAGGGGGCCGTACCTCTCGGCCCACGCCTTGACGGCCTCGTCGGTCGGGTACGTCCAGGCCAGCAGCGCCTTGCCGACACCCGTGCAGTGCGCGGCGTTGCGCCCGCCCACCACCGAGCTCATCGTGATCGATCGCACGGCCTCGACCTTGTCGAGGTAGACGATCTCTCCGCCGTCGAGCACGGCCACGTGCACGGTCTCGTCGAACTCCTCGCGCAGCCGCAGCAACAGCGGACGCACGAGGGTGCGCAGGTCCATGGACTCGTAGTATCGGAACGCCGTGGCCAGCAGCTCGGTGCCCAGGAAGTAGGGGCCGCCCGGCTCGGGCTGCGCGGCGAAGCCGCGGTGCTTCAGCGCGCCGAGCAGGCGGTGCAGCGAGCTCTTGGGCAGGGCGAGCCGGGTGGCGAGCTCGTCGAGCGTAACGCCGCGGCTGTGCTTGCCGATCTCCTGCAGGATCAGCAGGGCGCGGTCGACGCTCCCCACCGGGGACTGGGCCTCACCCACGGGGCTCTCCTCCAGAAGATTCCATGCAATGGAATGCTAGCGCGTCATCCGGAATCTCGCCTCACATTGCCCTCCAGAACGGGTACTTGTCGGAAGTAGCCGTGCCCCTGATGCCCTAGCCGGTCGCCTGGTAGTCGAACCAGTCGAAGCACGCGCTGCCCTCGGTGGCGTACATGCCGATGACCCGGCCGGTGAAGCCGGTGGCGACCTCGGTGGACAGGTAGCGGCCGTCCAGCTCGGCCAGCAGCGTGTCCCCCGCGGAGAAGGAGATGGTGTCCGGGCCCCTGGCCGCCACGCCGGTCGGCTGCGTGGGCGGCCCGGCAACCGGCCCGATGACGGACGGCGGCAGGATGTCGCGGGTACGGACGTCGATGGTGAGAGTGAGCGGACCGGGCGGCACCGGCCGATCGGCCACGCACTGGCGCAGCGGCCCGATCCGGGCGATCACCCGGGCCCGCCCGCCGCTCACCTCCAGGTCGTAGTGGTGGGCCTCGTCCATCCGGATGGACAGCCCCGCCGTGCCCGGCTCCGATCCGGGCGGTTCCGATCCGGGCGGTTCCGATCCGGGCGGTTCCGATCCGGGCGGGGCCGGTTCGAGCCGGGCGGTGACGCGGCAGTCGTGGTGCTGCTGGCGGCGGCCGACGAAGGTATGGCCGGGCCGGTCGAGGGTCGGGCCGGTGGCGTGCAGGGTGAGCCGGCCGGGGCGCTCGGTCAGCGACCACGAGCCGTCCGGGCGGTCGCGCGGGGAGATCCAGTACGGGGCCAGGGCGTCACCGTCGAAGTCGTCGCGGGACGGCTCCGGCGCGAGCGGGTGCCAGGCGGCGGGCGCGGGGTGGCGCTCCTCGACGGGCCCCACGACCGGCCAGCCGTCCTCCCAACGCACCGGGGTGAGGAAGGTCTCCCGGCCCAGGACCTGGAACTCCGGGGTGTAGCCGCGCGGGCGGGTGCCGAGCAGCACCATCCACCAGGAGCCGTCGGCGGCCTGGACGAGGTCGGCGTGGCCGGTGCTCTGGATCGGCCGGTCGGTGCCGCGGTGGGTGAGGATCGGGTTGGCCGGGCCGGGCTCGAACGGGCCGCGCGGCGAGCGGGCGCGGGCGATCGACACGGCGTGGCCGCGCTCGGTGCCGCCCTCCGACATCAGCAGGTACCACCGGCCGTCCACCTGGAACAGGTGCGGCGCCTCCGGGTACTTCCCGCCGGTGCCGGACCAGACCTGGTACGGGCCCTCCAGCACCTGGCCCGCCGCGGGGTCGATCCGCGCGACCTGGGTGCCGGAGAAGGCGCACCAGCAGGAGCCGTCCTCGTCCCAGGTCAGGTCGGGGTCGATGCCGGGCAGGTCGATCCAGACCGGGTCCGACCACGGCCCCTCGGGGCGCTCGGCGGTGACGATGAAGTTGCCCCGCCCTCCCACGTTCGTGGTGATCAGGTAGAACGTGCCGGCGTGGTGGCGGATCGTCGGCGCGTAGATCCCGCCGGAGGCGGGGATGTCCGGGGGCAGGTGGAGTTGCGAGGGCCGGTCCAGGACGTTGCCGATCTGCCGCCAGTGCACCAGGTCACGGCTGTGGAAGATCGGCACGCCGGGGAAGTACTCGAAGCTGGAGCACACCAGGTAGTAGTCGTCGCCGGCCCGGCACACGCTCGGGTCGGGGTGGAACCCGGCCACCACCGGGTTGTCGTAGGTCCGCGTGTTCACTGGTTCCTCTCCTGGACACGGGCACGGGTGGTGAGCCGGCGCGCGGCACCGAGCACGTCCGGGGCTCCGTTGAGGCGGATCCGGGCGCTCAGCGGCAGGTCGCCCGCCGACGGCCCGGACGACAGCACGATCTCCCCCGGCTCCACGAGCCGGCGGCCGTCGACGCCGGTGAACGAGAACGCGGCGGCGGGCACGTCGAAGGCGACCTCGCGGGACTCCCCCGGCTCCAGCGGCACCCGGGCGAAGCCGACCAGCCAGACCACGGGCCGGGTGACCTGCGCCACCGGGTCGGAGGCGTACAGCTGCACGACCTCCTCCACGGGACGCTCGCCCGCGTTGCGGACCGTCACCCGCGCCTCGATCTCTCCGTCCGTACGACATTCCGGCTGCGACGTGCCCATGGCCTCGTACGCGACCGGCGCGTACGACAGCCCGTGGCCGAACGGGAAGGCGGGAGTGGGGTCCAGCACCGTGATCCCGTCGGCCCTGCCGCCGAGCGGCGGTTGCAGGTAGGTGGACGGGTTGATGGACGGCGAGCGCGGGATCTGCACGGGCAGCCGCCCGGACGGGTTCACCCGGCCGCTCAGCACCCCGGCGAGCGCCGCTCCTCCCTCCACCCCGGGGAAGAACGCCTGGATCGCGGCGGCCACCCGGTCCTCGTACGCGCCGAGGGCGTAGGGACGCCCGGACACCACGACGAGCACGACGGGTGTCCCCGTCTCCAGCACCGCCTCCACCAGCTCCGCCTGCACGCCGGGCAGCCGCAGGTCGGCCGCGTCGCAGCCCTCGCCCGAGGTGCCGCCGCCGAACATCCCGGCCCGGTCGCCGACGAACACCAGCGCGACATCCGAGCCCGCGGCCAGGTCGGCCGCCGCGGCGAAGCCCGACGTGTCCCCGCCGGAGACGTCCGCTCCGGGGGCGTGCCGCACGGCGGCGCCGGGGAACTCCGCCTCGACGCGGCTCAGGACGGTCTCGACCGGCAGGCCCATGCCGCGGGAGGGATACCGGTCGAGCACGTGGTTGGGGAAGGAGTAGCAGCCCATCAGGGTGCGCGGGTCGTCGGCGCAGGGCCCGATGACGGCGATCCTGGCGGTCGTCCGCGGGTCGAGGGGCAGCAGCCGGCCGGCGTTGCGCAGCAGCACGATGGACCGTTCCGCGACGGCGGCGGCCAGCTCGCGGTTGGCCGCGCTGTCCGGGTCGGCGTCCGCCGCGCCCTCCGGGACGAGCAGGCCGCCGTCCAGCAGGCCCAGCTCGGCCTTCTGCCGCAGCACCCGGCGCACCGCCTCGTCCACGACCGACTCCTCCACCCGGCCGGCCTTCACCTGCTCGACCAGGTTGCGGCCGTAGCTCCGGGTCTCGGGCAGCTCCACGTCGATGCCGGCGCGCAGCGCGAGCGCGCCCGCGGCGGCGTCGTCCTCGGCGACGCGGTGCATCGTGGCCAGGAACGGGATCGACCAGTAGTCGGACACCACGGTCCCGTCGAACCCCCACTCCTCGCGCAGCAGCCGCCGCAGCAGGTCGGCGCTCGCCGCGACCGGCACGCCGTCGACGTCGGTGTAGGAGTTCATGACCGAGCGCGCCCCGCCCTCCCGCAGCGCCGTCTCGAACGGCGGCAGGATCACGTCGGCGAACTCGCGCGGGCCCATGCCGACCGGCGCGTGGTTGCGCGCCGCGCGGGAGGCGGCGTACCCGGCGAAGTGCTTCAACGTGGCGATGATCCCGGTCTGCTCCAGACCGCGCACATAGGCGGCGCCGAGCTGCCCGACCAGGTACGGGTCCTCGCCGAGGGTCTCCTCGACGCGCCCCCAGCGGTAGTCGCGCACCACGTCGAGCACCGGCGACAGTCCCTGGTGCACGCCGGCGGCGCGCAGGTCGCGGCCGATCGCGGCGGCCATGCGCTCCACCAGGGCGGGGTCGAAGGTCGCGGCCCAGGCCAGTGGCGTGGGGTACGCGGTCGCGCCGAAGGCGGCGAACCCGGTCAGGCACTCCTCGTGCGCGATCGCCGGGATGCCGAGCCGGCTGGCCGCCACCACCCGCTCCTGGAGCAGCCGCAGGCGTTCGGCCCCCTCGGCGGGGCTCAGCGGCTCGGTGCCGTGGACGCGGGTGAGGTGGCCGATGCCGTCGCGCAGCCGATCGTCCAGGCCGGTGCCGGGCACGGCGAAGAAGTCCTGCATGGGCGCGACCTCGCCGCCGTCGTCCACGCGGATCCACACCGAGCCGAGCTGAGCGACCTTTTCCTCCAGGGTCAGCTCCGCCAGCAGGGATTCCGCCCGCTCGGCGGGGGTGCGGCCCTGGTCCCGCCACGGGACGTTCACATATGTCATGACTTCCTCAGAGTGAGTGCTTCAGCCCTTGAAGGCGCCGTCCATGATCCCGGCCACCATGCGCCGGCCCACGAAGACGAACAGCACGAGCAGCGGGAGCGTGGTCAGGAACGAGCCCGCCATGGCCAGGCCGAGGTCGACGGTGTAGCTGTTCTGCAGAGCCTTGATGGCGATCTGCGCGGTGTACATCTCGGGCGACTTCAGCACGATGAACGGCCACAGGAAGTCGTTCCACGCGGTGACGAAGCCGAGCAGCCCGAGCACGAACGCGGCCGGGCGCACCAGCGGGAAGGCGATGCGCCAGAAGATCTGCCAGGTCGTCGCACCGTCGATGCGGGCGGCCTGCAGGATCTCGTCGCTGATCGTGGTGGACAGGTGCTGGCGCATCCAGAAGATGCCGAACGCGCTGGCCAGTCCTGGCACGATCAGCGCCTGCAGGGTGTCCACCCAGCCCAGCGACGAAATGATCATGTACTGCGGGATGACGGCGAGCTGCGTCGGCACGGTCATGGTCAGCACGACCACCAGGAACAGCGCGTTGCGGCCGGGGAAGCGCAGCTTGGCGAAGGCGAAGCCGGCCAGCGAGCACAGCACGGCGTGCCCGACGCCGATCGTCCCGGCCACGATCAGGCTGTTGACGATCGAGCGGACGAACGGCACGGTCGTGAACACCAGCCCGGCCAGGTGGAAGAAGTTGCCGCCGGGCACGATCTCGGGCGGCAGCCGGGTGGCGGTCGCGGTGTCGGTGGTGGCCACCACGAACATCCAGTACAGCGGGAACACGCAGCCCAGCACCGCCAGGGCCAGCAGGAGGTAGGTCCACCAGCGCACGCGCTCGGCGGAACGCCGCTTCGGCTCGGTCATCATCGCTCCGGACGGATGCGGGTGGACAGGACGTAGTTGAGCGATGCCACGGCGACGACCAGCACGAACAGGGCCACGCCGATGGCCGCGCCGTAGCCGAACTGAAACTGGCCGAAGCCCTGCTCGTACAGGAAGAGCGTGAGCGTCTGGCACTGCCGGATCGGCCCGCAGGTGAGCGGCGCGCTGCGGGAGACCAGCAGCGGCTCGGTGAAGATCTGCAGGCCCCCGATCGTCGAGGTCACGATCGTGAACACGATGACGGGCCGCAGCGACGGTACGGAGATGTGGCGGAACTGCTTCCAGCCGCCGGCGCCGTCCACCGCGGCCGCCTCGTAGACCGCGCGCGGGATCGCCTGCAGGGAGGCCAGGTACAGCAGCGTCGTGTAGCCGAACCAGCGCCAGGTCACCATGACCGCGATCAGCACGTGGCTGCCCCACACCGACTGGACGAAGTCGATCGGCTCGACGCCGAACCATCCGAGCACCCAGTTGAGCAGGCCGTAGTCGCGGTCGAACATCTGGGCGAACACGATCGTGGTGGCGGCGACCGAGGTGATGTACGGGACCAGCATCGACATGCGGAAGAACACCGCCATCCGCAGCCGCGCGTGGTTGAGCAGGTGCGCCAGCCCGAGGGCCAGCACCAGCTGCGGCACGGTGGACAGCAGCCAGATGCTGATGGTGTTCCAGGCGGCGTTCCAGAACCGGGTGTCGGCGAGCAGGCGGCTGAAGTTGTCGAAGCCGATGAAGACGTGCTCACCGATCGGGTTCCAGTCGAACAGCGCCACATAGAACGTGAAAAGGAGCGGCAGCAGCCCGAACACCCCGAAGATCAGGAAGAACGGTGCGATGTAGGCGTAGGGGGCGATCCGCTCGCTGATGCGCTGCCGCGCGCTTGTGGGGGGCGCGGGCGCGGCGGGCGGCCTGCCGGCCGCCCGCCGCGTGCCGATGCTCGTCGTCACGCTCGTCCTACTTGCCGATGGCGGTCTTGATGTTGCCCAGCGCTGCGTCCCACGCCTTGGCCGGGTCGCCCTTGCCCTGCTCGACGTTGGTGATGGCGTTCTGGAACTCCTGGCCGATGGCGGAGCTGTCGGGGCCGATGTGGAACGGCTTCAGCCCGAGCAGCGACGTGGTGTAGATGGTGCCGGTCGGCGCGTCGGAGAAGAACGGATCCTTCAGCCCGGTCAGCTTCGGGTCCTTGTAGACCGACGGGGTGGTGGGCAGCGCGCCCGAGTCCACGAAGTGGTCCAGCTGGCCCTGCGGCGACTGCGTCTTGGCGATGTAGTCCCAGGCGGCCTTGGGGTTCTTGGCGTTCTTGGGGATGGCCAGATAGCTGCCGCCCCAGTTGCCCGCCCCACCGGGGATGACGGCGACGTCCCACTTGCCCTTGGTGCCGGGGGCGTTGGTGCGGATGCCGTTCAGCATCCAGGACGGCGCGGAGATCACGGCGAACTGGTCCTTGCCCATGCCCGCGCTCCAGCCGTCGGTGAACGAGCTCTGCTTGGCCGTGATCCCGGCCTGCGCCGCCTTGATGGCCAGGTCGAAGGCGGCCTTGACCTGCGGGCTGGTGCTGTAGACGACGTTGCCGGAGGGGTCGTAGTACTTCTGCGGGCCCTGGTTGACCGCCTGGTAGAACACGCTGGTGGCGGCGTTGTCCACGAACGCCTTGCCGGTCGCCGCCGTGTACTTCTTGCCCGTCTCGATGAAGGCGTCCCAGGTGGGCCAGAGCTTGCCGACCTCCTCCCGGTCCGTGGGCAGCCCGGCCTTCTTGAACAGGTCGGTGCGGTAGGCGACGGCCATGCCGCCCACGTCGGTGGGGATGCCGATGATCTCGCCGCCCTTGGCGGTGCTCTGGCTCATCACCCAGTCGAGGTAGTCGCCCTTGACCTTGTCCGCGCCGTACTGGCGCAGGTCCTGGAAGTTCTGCGGCTGCTGCACGAACTTGGGCAGGTCGTCGCCTTGGATGAGCACCAGGTCGGGCACCTTGCCCCCGGCCAGCGCGGTGGTGAGCGCCTGCGCCGTCTCCACCGAGTTGCCCACCTCGGTGAGCTTCACCTGCACACCCGGATTCTGCTTCTGGTAGCCCTCGACGGAGACCTTCTGGTTGATCCCGGTGAACGACCAGAACTCGAAGGACTTGCCGTCGCCGGCCGGCTGGGACGACGTGCTCCCGCCTCCGCAGGCGGCCGTGGCCAGGGCGAGTGCCGCGGTGAGCGCGGCCGAGGGGATGATGCGAGACTTCACGGCGATCTCTTCCGATGGTGGTTTCAGTGCTGGCACGGGCCGCCGGGCGCGGCGGCGGTGGAGTCGAAGGGGGTTGGCACGGGAGTTCTCGTCGACCGGCAGCGCGGCGCCCTCGCCGGGAAGGACGCCGGGTCCTGAAAGTTTCGGCAATATGGCCGATCGTTAAGCCGGGACTTTAGGCGGATGTCTCGAAACCCGTCAAGAACCTGCCCGTAAGATCGCCGAAACAGTCG
Source organism: Nonomuraea sp. NPDC005501 (assembly GCF_040605905.1). Lineage (NCBI taxonomy): Bacteria > Bacillati > Actinomycetota > Actinomycetes > Streptosporangiales > Streptosporangiaceae > Nonomuraea > Nonomuraea sp. NPDC005501. Next base: position 52,854 of record NZ_JBEXDT010000003.1, read on the forward strand.
GGTCAACGCCCGAAACGCTCTGGTTAGACTGCCGCCATGACCGCGACCAGGGAGCCGTACGGCTCCGCGCCCGCCCAGCCGCTGACCATCGCGCAGCTCGCCGAGCTGGCCGGGGTGTCCACGGCGACGGTCTCCAAGGTGGTCAACGGCCGCTCGGAGGTCGCGCCCGAGACCCGCGCCCTGGTCGAGGGCCTCATCCGCGAGCACGGCTACCGCAGGCAGCGGCGGCGCGTCAGCCAGGCCCCCCTGGTGGAGCTGGTCTTCCACGCGCTGGAGGGCGACTACGCGATAGAGATCATCAAAGGCGTCCAGCAGGTGGCCCGCGAGCACCACCTGGCCGTGGTCGTCTCGGAGCTGCGGCACCGGCACGTCGCCGGCCGCGACTGGATCGACGACGTGCTGACCCGCCGCCCGACCGGGGTGATCCCGGTGTTCTCCGGCCTGACCGACGACCAGTGCGCCCAGCTCGCGGCCCGCGACATCCCCCTCGTCCTCCTGGACCCGACCGGCGACGCGGGGAGCGGACTCCCCTCGGTGGGCGCGGGCAACTGGAGCGGGGGCCTCGCGGCCACCCGCCACCTCCTGGAGCTCGGGCACCGGCGCATCGCGATCATCACCGGCCCCGGCTACGCCCTGTGCAACCGGGCCCGACTCGACGGCTACCGCGCCGCCCTGGACATGGCCGGTGTGCCCGTCGACCCGGACCTGATCCGCCAGGGCGACTTCCTCGTCGAGGGCGGCCTCGCCCAGGCCGGCGCGCTGCTGCGGCTGCCCGACCCGCCGACCGCGATCTTCGCCGGCAACGACGGCCAGGCCATCGGCGTCTACCAGGCGGCCCACGCGATGGGGCTGCGGGTCCCGGACGACCTGAGCGTGGTCGGTTTCGACGACCTGCCGTCGATGCGCTGGGCACTGCCGCCGCTGACCACGATCCGCCAGCCGCTGACCGAGATGGCCGCAGCGGCGACCACCATGCTGGTGACGCTCGCCCGGGGCGGCCCGGTACCCCAGGGCCGGGTCGAGCTGGGCACCGAGCTCGTCGTCCGGGGCAGCACCGCTCCGCCCGCTCGCTGATCTGACCGAAACTTTCTGTGATTTCTCCGTACGTATGGCTTCGGCGAACCCTTGACAGTGCGTCATGGGCCCGCCTAACGTGACGCGGACCACAGGCGTGAGCACCCAGCGTCAGCTGTTAGCGCTATCACAGGAACGCACGCCTCCCCCACGGCTCCCGGCCGACGACCGCGCGGCACGCGCCCTGACCACGGAGGCGACATGATCGTCGACCGCATCGTCATCGACATGGCGACCCGCGGCGGAGCTCCCACGTATCGGGCGTCCGGCTTCCTCTACGGCCTCTCCCCTGACGCCTCCCAGCCCCCGCCGCCCATGACGGACGAGATCAAGGTCAGGCAGCTCCGGGCGGGCGGCTCGCAGCTCCCCGCTCCCGACGGCGGCTGGGTCACCGGCGGGTACGCCGCACGGTGGGACCTCGTGAAGGCGTACCGCGCGCGGGCCGGGCGGACCGGCGCCCACCTCGAGGTTCTGCTCTCCGATCTGTGGGGCGCCGACGGGGCCGACATCCCGCGTTATCCGGGGGACGACGGCGACTGGAGCGGCTACACCGCCTTCCTCGACCAGATCGTCGGCGACGCCAAGGCCGACGGGATCACCGGAGAGGACATCCGCTGGGACGTGTGGAACGAGGCCGACTACGACGCCTTCTGGCGCGGTCGCGGCCAGGACCAGTACCTGGAGATGTTCCGCCGCGGCACCCTCGCCATCAGGGCCGCCCTCCCGGGCGCCGTGATCGTGGGCCCGAGCTCGGCGTGCTCGCCCGGGGACCCCTGGTTCGCCGCCTACCTCGACTACGTGAAGGCGAACGACGTCGTCCCCGACGTGCTGAGCTGGCACACCCTGCCCGGCGACCCGGCCGCCGAGGCCGCCGAGGCGCGCGCCCAGCTGGCCGCTCGTGACATGAGCGTCTCCGGGTTCTCGGTCAACGAGTACGGGGCCGCCGGGGACGACCAGCAGCCGGGTCCCTCCGCGTGGTACGTCGCGCGGCTGGAGCGGGGCGGCTGCGACGGGTCGCGGGCGAACTGGGGCATGGCCGGCCGGACGCCGTCGCTGCACGACACGCTGGGCGAGCTCACCACCGCGGGAACCGGGCTGCCCATGGGCCAGTGGTGGGTGTACAAGCGCTACGCCGAGCAGAGCGGCGTGCGTGCCGGCCTCACGCCCGGGGCGGCCGAGGCCCGCGACGGCGTGGTCTTCCAGGATCCCGCCGCCCGCAGGTCGATCGCCGTGCTGGGAGCCACGCCGGCGGCCGAGGCGGGCCACGTGGCCGTCCGGTACGACGACGTCCCGCCCTACCTGCTGAGCGGCGGATCGACGAACATCCGGGTGGAGCGCCTTCCCGCGACCGGCTCCCACGTCGCCGCGCCGGTGACGGTCTCCGACAGCCGGGCCGAGGTGGGCGGCGGCTCCGTCACGGTGACCATCGACTGGGCGGACCCTCTCGACGCGTACGCCGTCACGCTCACACCGTGAGGCCCCCGCGTGACCGGTGATCCCCGCGAGGAGGCGCACGGTGGCCTCCCCCGCGTCGAGAGGGGCACCACCGCCTGAAGCGGTGGTGCCCCGGGGCGCGTCACGGCAGGTGCGTCAGCCGCGCGGGTTCCAGCCGTCGGTGTCCACGTCCAGGTCCAGCTCGTCGGCGATGTCGTCCCAGCCGGTGAACTTGAAGTTCGTGTTCTCCCGGCCGGCCTCGGCAGGGGTGTTGAGGCCGTCGTGGGAGACGAACAGGCCCTCGTCGAAGTCGCCCAGCGGGGTGTTCAGCACGGTCGAGCCGTCGCTGTTCTCGACGCCGTCGATGCCGTCGTGCCGGCCGATCCGGAACTGGCCCAGGTAGGCGTTGGTCCCTTCCCTGCGGTAGACGGCGAAGGTGCTGTCGCCCTGGCTGGAGGCCAGCAGGTAGCCCTTGCCGTTGTCCCGGTAGTAGATGGTCAGACCCTCGGCGTCCGCGGTCAGGTGCCGGCCGCCGTAGCCGGGGTCCGCGCCGGGGGTGCACTCCTCGGTCGCCGGGTCGTAGGTGCCCGGGACGCCGTACTCGCGGACCTTGTCCACCAGGACGGGGGTTCCGGTGAGGTCGGCCCGCACCCGCCAGATGCCGACGTCCTCCTGGGCGGCGTAGAGGACGTCCTTGTCCTGGTCCACGACCATGCCCTCGACCTGGGCCTGCTCGCCGGGCTCCAGGCAGGGCGCCCAGGTCCGTCCGTTCGGCAGCGTGAATGACGCGGGCAGGTCCAGCGTCCTGACGACCTGGTAGCCGACCGTGCCGCCCGGCTTGGCGAGCAGCTTGACCAGGCCGACGGAGGTCCTGTGCCGGCGGCTGACCAGCGCGTAGGTGCCGGTGGAGTCCTTCCAGGCGGCCAGGCCGTACGCCGTCTCGGCGTCGTTGACCTGCTGCTGGGTGGTGTTGAAGACGAACGGCGCGGCCGGGTCGGTCACGTCGGTGAGGTGTCCGCCGGAGACGGCGTAGACGCGCAGGGTGTCACGGCCGCGGTCGGAGACGATCGCGAGGTCCCTGCCGCCGAAGCCGTAGGTGACGTCCACGTTGTTGAACCGGCCGGCCTCGTCGTCGGGGCCGGGGGCGGCGGGTGCCGGGAGGTGCTGGAGCTGCCGTCCGCGGAGGTCGTAGACGTAGAGCCCGCCCTCCTTGGCGGTGGTGATCACGACGCTCGCGTCCGAGTCGGACGGGTGGACCCAGATCGCCGGGTCGTCGCCGTTGGCGTTGCCGCCGGCCTCGTCGTCGAACAGGGCGGGGGTCTCGACGTCCGGGTCGATCGACGCCACTCCGGAGCCGGCCGCGGGCACGGCCGGCCCTCCTATCAGGGTGAACGTCAGGGCTGCCAGGAGAAGCCTGGGCAGGGGACGCATCGCGCCTCCTCTTCTCTTTCGGGGGTGATGGAGCCATGGAGCTACGGGAGCCGGCACAGGGACACGGGCGAGTGTCGCCGGGCCGGGTGACGGGGCGGTGAACGCCGGGAGACCCTCCACGGGTCAGCCGTGGTTGACCCGCCAGAAGTCGGAGACGGTCTGGCGGTCGCGCAGGTCCCCGAGGAGGCCCTTGGGGTCGGTGTGGAAGAGCTGGCCCTGCCAGTCCGACAGGCCGGGCGCGGTGACGAGCGGCTTGACGGTGGTGTTGCCGGACACGCCGCCCTCGCCGATCTCGTGCTTGACGCCTTCCTCCGTCATGATGAAGCGGACGTACAGCTTGGCCGCGTTGGGGTGCCTGCTCTTGGCGGCGACCGCGACGTACTTGGGGTAGCTGAAGCCGGCGAACGGCGTCATCCCCTCACAGGTCGCCTGCTTGTACCCCTTGTCCTCGTTGTTGCGGAACTTGGAGATCGACATGAAGCCGATCTTCTTGTCGGTGGCGTTCGGCGCGCCGACCGCGGCGGAGATGTCCTCGTCGGAGCCGGTCAGCACCGGCCTGTTGCGGGATATCCGCTTGATCCACTCGTAGGCGGCGCTCTTCTCCTCGGTCTTCAGCGCCTTGCCGTACTTCGCCTGGTACGCCTGCTCCAGGGCCTGGTTGCCATGTGCGTCGAGCTGGGTGAAGAACGACAGCACGGTGGGCTTGCCGAGGGGGTCCTGCATCACGAGCTTGCCGGCCCACTCCGGCTCGGTCAGGTCCCAGACGTTCTTGACCGGGCATCCGCCGGGAGAGAGCCCGCCGTTGTAGGCGAAGACCGTGGCCTTCGACAGGGCGAGCAGGGGGTTCCGGTTCTCGGCGGGGATCTGGTCCGTCAGGTCGGAGGGGATCCACGTCCGCGCCACGCCCTGCGGCATGAGCTGGCCGACCAACACGCCGCCGTCCTCGTACATGGCCGCGTCGATGGTGACGTTGTCCGCGGCGTGCTCTCTGATCATCTTCTCCGCGGTCTGCGGAGTGTCGGACTTCACCCCTTCCATGGCGATGCCGTACTTGGCGGTGAACGCCTTCGCCACCTCCTCGATGTCGCCGCTGGAGTCGTAGACCAGCAGGCTGCCCTCCTTCTTCGCGGCGGCGACCAGGGCGTCCAGGTCAAGGCCGGCGTCGAGGGACGGGGCGGGCAACGCCCCGGCGGTCGCCGCCGGGGACGGAGCGCCGCTGGTGGACGGCGCGCATGCGGCCGCCGCGACCGCCAGCAGAGCCACAGAAATGATCTTCCCGGTACGCCTCATGGGTGGCGTCACTCCTTGCCTCTCGGGTCACCGGCGCCCGCAGAGCCCCGAGCCGTCGCCGGTGGGGTTAACGATGAACATCAGGTGAATAATTTGTCAAGACATACTTACGTAGAAGTGAACAAGCCTCACCGGATCCCTTCACCCGGCAAGACGACAGGTAGTGAGAATGTCAAGACAAAGTATTGACTGTTCATCTCGTGTTCATCTAATACTGAAGGCCCCTGACGAGGAGCCGACATGCGTGTGAGTCCTCCGGACATCGGTCGAGCAGGCGCCACCGGCACCGCCGCTGACACCACGTGATGGGCTGGACGGCGGCGTTCGCCGTGGTCGCGGTCCTCTTCGTCCTCATCAGCGGCGCCAACGACGGAGCCACCCTGATCGGGCTGGGGCTGCGCTTCCCCCGGACACCGGGGTGGGCCGCCGCGGCGCTGCTCACGGTGGTCCTGTTCGCCGGGCCGTACGTGCTGGGGCTCGCCGTCGCGCGCACGTTCACCGAGGGCCTGTCGGGGCTGGGCACCCACGGCGGCGCGGCGGTGTTCCTGGCCGGAGTGGTCACCGCGGTGGCCGTGGTCGCCGCCCTCACCGGCAAAGGGCTGCCGACCAGCCTGACGCTGGCCGTCATCGGCGGCATCGCCGGCGCCGGGCTGGGCGCCGGGCTTCCGGTGTCGTGGCACGGCGTGGCCGTCGTCCTCGGGGTCGGCGCCTGCGCGCCGCTGGCCGGTCTGGTCCTGGGCTACCTGCTGGGGGCCCTCTCGCGCCGCGTGCCGTCCTGCCGCCGGATGCCCCGGCTGGTGCTGGCCGCCCACCTGCTGGCCTACGCCGCCCAGTGCACGGCGTACGCGGTCAACGACGGCCAGAAGATGGTGGCGGTGGTGAGCGTCGCGGTGGACGTGGGCCGGGACGGTCTCGGCGGGGTCGGTCCCGTCGGCCTCTCCCCCGGCTGGATGGCCTGCCTCGCCCTGCTGTTCCTCGCCGGCGCCCTGGCCGGCCTGACCCGCGTGGGCGAGCGCCTCGGCCGCGGCCTGGTCATCGCCCGGCCCCTGCACGTCCTCTCGGCCGAGACGGCCGCCACCGGCGCCGTCCTCGGCAGCTCGGCCCTGGGCAGCCCGGTCAGCATGACCCAGTCCGTGCTCGCCGGTGTCGTCGGCGTGGTGGCGAGCGAGGGTTCCCGGCGGGTGCGCTGGCAGGCGGTGGCCAACGTGGGCACGGCCTGGCTGGTCACCCTGCCGTCGTCCCTGGCGCTCGGCTGCGTGGCCGGCCTCGCGTTGAGGCTGCTGTGAGCGGCGGTACCGGCCGCGGGTGGCGCTTCGGGCGGGCCTGGGACGAGCTGCGCGGCCGGTCGGGACGGCGGGTCGTCGATCTCGTCCGCGGCCAGGTCGCCGTGGCTCGGGCCGGGGCCGTCCTGGCCTGCTCGGCCGCCTCCGGCGCGATCGAGCGCCCGGCCGCGCGGACCCGGATGACCGAGGTCGAGCACGAGGGCGACGCGGCGCGGGCCGAGCTCGTCCGCGCCCTGCGGCGGATCCTGGCCACCCCGCTCGACCGGGAGGACCTGTTCCGGCTCTCCCGCTCCATCGACGACGTCCTCGACCACCTGCGCGACTTCGTGCGCGAGGCGGACCTGTTCGGGCCGGCCGGCCTGGACTTCGCCGTCGAGCCGCTGCGGGCCGTGGTCGACGGCCTCGACGAGCTGGAGGAGGCCCTGCTCAAGGTCTTCGACGACCCCGGCTCGGTCACCGTGGCCGTGCTGGCCACCCGCAAGTGCTGCAGCCGGGTCCGTCAGCTCCACCAGGCACGGCTCACCGAGCTGTTCGCCGGGTCGCTGAGGATGGACACCCTGCGTGAGCGCGAGCTGCTGGGCCGCCTGGACGCGGTGGGCCGCCGGCTCGGGGAGTCCGCCGACGCGCTCGCCGACGCGATGCTCAAACGAAGCCACTGAACGTCCCTCATCCCCCCGGAGGAGAACCCATGGCCGTAACGACCAGGACGCAGCCGCCGCGCCGGCCGCCCCGGCGGCGCCGGCTGCTGTACCGGCTGCGCGTGCTGCGCCACGACCCGACGGCCCTGCTCGGCCTCGTCCTCGTCGTCCTGCTCGCCTACCTCGTCGTCGCTCCGCTGGTCGCCGTGCTGTCGGACGCCTTCCGCCTGCAGTACGGCGACGAGGTCCACGCCGGGCAGCAGCCGGGCGAATGGACCGGCTACTACCTGTGGCGGGTCTTCCGCTCCCCGATCAGCGGCCTGCTGTTCTGGGAGCCGCTGGTCAACACGATCGTGGTGGCGGTCGGCACCACGCTGTTCGCGCTGCTGCTCGGAGGCGGGACGGCCTGGCTGCTGACCCGGACCAACGTCCCGGGGCGCGGCTGGCTGGCGGGCGCGCTCGTCATCCCGTACATGCTGCCCTCGTGGACGTTCTCGCTGGCGTGGCTCACGCTGTTCAAGAACGAGCGCTCCGGCGGGCAGCCCGGTTTCCTGCAGGCGCAGGGCGTCCGCACGCCGGACTGGCTGGCCTACGGCGCCCTGCCGATCATCGTCACGCTGGGGCTGCACTACTACCCGTTCGTCCTGCTGCTCGTCGGGAACGCGCTGCGCCGCATCGACACCCAGCTGGAGGACTCCGCCAGGGTCCTCGGCGCCCCACGGCGGACCGTCTTGCGGCGGATCGTGGCGCCGTTGATGCTGCCGGCGCTGTCCTCGGCCGTCCTGCTCGTGGTCGGCCGGGTGCTGGGCACGTTCGGCACGCCGTACGTGCTGGGCCTGCCCGCGGACTACCGGGTGCTGTCCACCGGCCTCTTCCAGTCGATCCGCGACCGCGGCACCGGGGTGGCCTCCGTCCTCGCCACCGTCATCGTGGTCATCGGCGTGCTCATCGTCTTCACCGACATGCGGCTCGTGCGCGAGCACCGCCGGTTCGTCACCGTGGGCGGCAAGGGGGCGATGGACCGGCTGGGCGACCTGCGCCGCCGCCGCTGGCCCGCCTTCGCGCTCGGCCTGCTGGTCTTCGCGGTGAGCGTGCTCGTCCCGGTGCTCACGCTGCTGCTGTCCACGCTCACCCGCACGCCTCTCGACCTGTCCACCCTCACCCTCGACTACTGGCTCGCCGAGCGGCTGCCCGGGGCCGTCGGGTTCCCCCACGGCGTCCTGCGCGGCGCGGAGCTGTGGGAGGCGGCGTGGAACTCGCTGCGCGTCGTCGGCGTGGCCGCGCTGATCTGCGCCGTCGTCGGCCTGCTCATCGGATACGTCGTGGTCCGGGGGACGGCGCCGCGCATCGGCGGCTTCCTCCGGCAGGTGTCCTTCCTGCCCTACCTCGTCCCCGGCATCGCGTTCGCGGCGGCCTCGCTGTCGCTGTTCGCCGTCGCCAGGGGCCCCGTCCCCGCGCTGTACGGCACCACGTTCCTGCTCATCCTCGTGATGGCCGTGACCCACCTGCCCTACAGCTCCCGCTCGGGCATCGCGGCGATGACGCAGCTCGGCCGGGAGCCGGAGGAGGCCGCGCAGATCGCCGGCGCCTCCTGGTGGCAGCGGATGCGGCGGATCGTCTTCCCCATCCAGAAGGGCGCCCTCGTCACCGGGATCACGCTGCCGTTCGTGTCCGGGCTCAAGGAGCTCAGCATCGTCATCATGCTGACCACCACCGGCACCGAGCTCCTCACCACCCTGTCCATCGGCCTCGTCGACTACGGATACACCCAGCTCGCCAACGCGGTCGTCCTCGTGATCGCCCTGCTCTCCTTCACCATGACGTCCCTGACCCAGCGCCTGACCAAGAGCGGCCTGGCGTCCGGCCTAGGAGGATAGATGCCGACCATCACCCTGAGCGGAGTCGCCAAGAGCTACGGCGGCGGCGACCGCGCGGTGAACAACCTCGACCTCGTCGTCCCCGACGGCGCGTTCATGTGCCTGCTCGGCCCCTCCGGCTGCGGCAAGACCACCACCCTGCGGATGATCGCCGGTCTCGAACAGCCGACCGCGGGCACCATCGCCGTCGGCGACCGGGTCCTCGACTCCGTGGAGCAGGGCCTGTACGTGCCGCCGGAGAAGCGCGGCATGGGGCTGGTCTTCCAGAACTACGCGCTCTGGCCGCACATGTCCGTGCGCGAGAACGTCGAGTTCGGCCTGCGCATGCGCAAGGTCCCCGGCCCGGAGCGGCGGGCCCGCGCCGAGACGGCGCTCAAGATGGTCCACGTCGACGCCGCCATGGACCGCTACCCGTCGCAGCTCTCCGGCGGGCAGCAGCAGCGCGTCGCCCTGGCCAGGATGCTCGCCGTCAACCCGTCCGTGCTGCTGCTGGACGAGCCGCTGTCCAACCTCGACGCCCGGCTGCGCCTGGAGATGCGCGCCGAGCTCAAGCGCATCCACGAGGAGTCGGGAGCCACGATCGTCTTCGTCACCCACGACCAGCTGGAGGCCCTGACCATGGCCACCGACATCGCGGTCATGAACGAGGGCGAGCTGCAGCAGCTCGCCGCGCCCATGGAGATGTACGCCAGGCCCGCCAACCGCTTCGTCGCCGAGTTCGTCGGCAGCCCGCCCATGGCCATCGTGGACGTCGGCCCCTCACCCGCCGGCCTGGCCGCGTCCCTGTTGCGCCACGTCGAGCAGCGCATGCCGCGCCCGGAGCCGCCCGCCGCCGTCGGCGTCCGCCCCGAGGCGCTGCGGCTGGACCCGCCGCCCGGCTCCGCCTGGCGCGAGGAGGCGGTCGTCGAGGCCGTCCTGCCGGCGGGCTCCTCCTGGACCGTACGGCTGCGCGTCCTCGACGCCGAGCTGTACGCCGTGTCCTACACGCCGGTCCTGGCCGAGCCCGGCGACGTGCTGACCGTCTGGACCGAGCGGCTGCACCTGTTCGGCGCGGACGGGACCCGGATCTCCTCCTGGGACGCCGAGGGGGTGGGCGCGTGATCCGTCCCAGGGCGCTGCTGCTGGACTTCGGCGGCGTGATCGTGCAGACGGGCAAGCGCCCGTCATGGGCGGCCGAGCTGGCCGCCGAGGTGCACGGCCTGCTGGCCGGGGCCGGCTTCGACGCTCTCACGGCCGAGGAGGTCGAGGGCGACATCCGGGCCGGGGCGCGGGCCGACTCGTCCTGGAAGAACGCCGCCTCGCGGCGGATCGCGCCCGAGGAGCTCACCCACCGTCGCTTCTGGGCGGAGTTCGTCGCGGCCGACTGGCCGGACCAGGCGCGAACGCTGGTGACCGTCGAGGCGACGGCCCTGTGCAAGCGCATGGGCGAGCTGCGCAGCGACCGGAAGATCCGCCCGGGGACGGAGGAGCTGCTGGCCGCCTGCCGCGAGCACGCCGTCACGCCCGCGGTCGTCAGCAACGCGCTGTGCGGCGCCGTGCACCGCGACTTCCTGGCCCGCACCGGCCTCGACCGCCAGGTGGCGGCGCAGGTCTACAGCGACGAGGTCGGCGTCCGCAAGCCGAACCCCGAGATGATCCTGCTCGCCTGCCGCGCCCTCGGAGTCGATCCGGCCGACGTCTGGTACGTCGGCGACACCCACGACCGGGACGTGGTGTGCGGCGCGCGAGCCGGGGTGGGGGCCACCGTCCTCATGGTCTCCCCCAGCACGGACAAGATGCCGTACCCCGTGCGGCAGAGCCCGCAGGCCACCGTCGAGGACCCGCGCGGCCTGCTGAACCTTCTGGAGGCGACATGGACGTGAACACCTCACGCGAGCTGGCGGCCATCGCGGCCGAGGCGGCGAGGGCGGTCGGCGACCGGCTCAGGAACGCCTTCCGCTCCAGGCCCGAGGTGCGCACCAAGCGCGACTTCCACGACCCGGTCACCGAGCACGACAAGGCGGCCGAGGACCACATCAGGCAGGTCCTGGCGCGGCGCTCCCCCGGCAGCGTCGTGGTGGGCGAGGAGGGCGGCACCCACGGCGAGGGCGCCGTCCACTGGTACGTCGACCCCATCGACGGCACCGCCAACTTCGCCGCCGGCCTGCCGTTCTTCTGCACCTCGATCGGGGCGGCCGTGGACGGCGAGGTGGTGGCCGGCGTGGTCTACGACCCCGTCCGCGACGACGAGTTCACCGCCTGGCTCGGCGGCGCCGCGTACAACGGGGAGCCGATCCGCAGCTCCGGCGCCCGCACGGACCGGGACGCGGTGCTGCTGTCCAGCTATCCCAGCCCCCGCGACCTGGAGGCGGAGGGCGAGGAGGCGCTGCACCGCTTCGCCCGCATGGTCAACGCCTTCGCCTCCACCCGGCGGCCGGGCAGCGCCGCGCTGAAGCTCGCGCACGTGGCCGCGGGATGGTCGGACGTCGCCTACGGCACCCACGTCAACGCCTGGGACGTGGCGGCCGGGTCGCTGCTGGTCCGGCAGGCCGGGGGCGTCTACATCCCGCTGTCCGGCGACGTCCTCGCCCCCGGCGGCTATCTCGCCTGCGTGGGCGGGTACGACCTGGCCGGCTCCGTCATGGCCGAGGTCGCCGGGCCGGGGATGACCGCGTGATCCGCTGGATCGTCACCGACCTGGACGGCACGCTCGTGGGACGTGACCTGGCCATGGTGCCCGCCAGCCGCGACGCGCTGCGCCGCTTCCGCGAGGCGGGCGGGGAGGTCGTCATCGCGACCGGGCGGATGGAGGCGTCGGCCCGCCGCTACTACGACGAGCTGGGCCTGGACGGGCCGGCGATCCTCTACAACGGCGCCCGGACCGTCAACCTGGCCACCGGAGCGGTCCTGCGCTCCCGCCACCTGCCGGCGCCGGCGTGGAAGACGCTGCTCGGCTGGTTCGACGAGCTGGCCCGGCGGGGCGTCCACCCGGTCGCCTTCTGCGGTGAGGAGGCGCTGGCGGTGCACGACGTGCCCGAGCTGCGGGACTTCGCGCGACGCGACGGGATCGAGCTGCGCGACCCGGGCGACTGGACGGCGCTGCCGCCCGGCGGCATCACCAAGTGCATGCTGATCGGCGACCGGCTGCCGCACCTGGACATCCCCGGGACGGTCACGGTCCGGTCGGAGGCGACCTACCTGGAGGTGCTGCCCGCGGGGGCGACCAAGGGCAGCGCGCTGCGCGAGCTGGCCGCGTCCCGGGGCGTGCCCCTGGAACAGGTCGCGGCCGTCGGCGACAACCCCAACGACCTCGACATGATCACGGCGGCCGGGGTGGGCGTCGCGGTCGGCGACGGTCACCCCGAGGTCCGCGCGGCCGCCGACGTCGTCGCCGGGGCCTGCGCGGACGGCGCGGTCGCCGAGGTGGTGGAGCTCGCGCTCCGGTCCTGACGGCCGGCCTGAGGTCGAGGGTGTCAGGCGGAGGCGACCCGGCTGCGCTGCGGGACCCGTGCGGGGTCGGCGGGCCGGGAACGGGTGAGGTACTGCGGGACGGGGGCGCGGTCGTCGCCGGTGTCGCGGGTCAGCCCGTACCGCAGGATCCCCTTGCCCGGGTCCGGCCTGGCGGAGATGTCGGTCCAGACCTCACGCCAGGTCCTGGGCGCGACGGTGAGGTCGATGTCCGTGCCGGACTCGTTGTTGTGGAGGGTGACGCTGCCGTCGAGGTAGTAGAACTCGTTCTGCCACATCTGCTGCTGGCCGGCGGGCAGCCGCACGAAGCCGGTCTCGGGCGAGCCCATCCAGGTGACGCCCGGCGCCTGCTCGTCGTCCATCCGCCGCCCGCCGCCGGAGGCGACGTGGAACAGCCTTCCCCGCAGGCCGGTCCAGGTGGCGGGCTGGAAGGGGCCGATCCGGTTGCGGTACAGGATGCCCCAGCGGACCTGGACGTAGCCCCGGCCGGTGATCGTGACATAGTCGCCGCGGTGCGTCATCGACGGGGCTCCGCCGTATCGGGAGTAACCGTGTCTCCCGCCGATGGTCACCGCGCCGGAGGGGCGGCGGGGCAGCGGGGCCGGGAGCCGGTTCTCGGGCGGGGCCTGATCCGCCCGGTCCACGGTGCGCCCGTACGGGCGGATCCGCGGGGGTGAGGGGGTGCCCCGGGAGGACGTGGGGGTGGCCGGAACGCGCCTGGAGGTGGTGGGCCCGGGCGTGGGGCGAGCCGAGGAGGTGGGCACGGGGACGGGCGCGGACGTGGCGGTCACCGGGGCGGCGCGCCGGGGCGCGGGCTCCGGCCGCATGCCGTGGACGACCACCGCTCCCCCGCCTATCAGCGTGGCGGTGACGGCGGCGACCGCGACGGGCTTGGCGGCCAGCGAGGAGCCCACCGCGCCGCCCGCCGCCTTGCCCTTCGCCAGCAGGCCGCCCTTCACCGCGGAGCCCTTCGCGACCAGGCCGCCCTTCACCGCCGGCCCTCCGGCCGGCAGGCCGCCCTTCAGTGCGGGGACGACGGCCGTACGGGCCAGCTCCAGCGTGCCGGCCGCGATGCCCGCCGGGACGGCGACCAGGCCCAGCCCGGCCAGCAGCCGCTCGGCCGGGACCAGGTCGGACAGTCGGCCGGTGCAGGCCGGGCAGTCGCGCACGTGCCGGGCCAGCCGTTTGCGCCACAGGCCGGACGGCGTGCCGTCCCACGACCCCGCCGCGACGGCCAGCCCGCCGCAGCGGGGCCGGGCCGAGAGCGCGCGTACCACCGCGCGGGCCGTCTCCAGGCGGCGCCTGGTGCGCTGGACGCGGACCGCGGCGTGCTCCTCGCCCGTGCCCAGCCCGGCGGCCAGCTCGGCCCTGGACAGCTCGCCGGCCACCTCCATCCACCACAGCGCGAGCACCTCGTGGTCGCCGGCGTCGAGCCAGCGGGCGGCCTCGGCGGCCTCCCTGCGCTGCCCGGACAGGCCGAGCCGGACGACGGTGAGCGCGGCGAAGTCGGACCCCGGGTCGGCCATGCCGAGCGCCTCGTCCAGGGCGGAGCCGGGAGGAGCGGCGGTGGCGCGCCGCCACTCCCTCACCTCGTTGAGAGTGATCGCGACCAGCCAGGACCGGAAGCTCTCCGGGTCGCGCAGCCGGGACACGCCGGTCACGACCCCGGCCATCGTCTCCTGAACGACGTCGTCCACGTCCGGGTGGCCGTTCATGGCCCGGCCGGCGATGTTGTAGACGAGCGGGAGGTGGCTCCTGACCAGCTCGTCGATCGCGCCGCGGTCGCCGGCGCGGGCGGCGAGCACCGTCTCGACCTCGTACGTGGGCCGCGCGTACATCCATCACCTCGATCCGGAGCCTCCGCAGCTCCGGTCAGGAGAGGGGAGTGTGACCGTACGGATAACACAAACCCGGAGATTGTCGCACTTGTGTCCCGGCGCGCTTCAGCGAGTGGGACAGCGCCGGCGCCGCGCCCCGCTAGACGATGTTCAGCTCGGGGCGCGCCCCCGCGCGGGCGAAGCGGCGGGCGTCCAGGCCGCTGACGTCCACGAACGGCTCCCGGCCCAGGTACAGGTCGCGGACCACCTCACCGACGGCCGGGCTCATCAGGAAGCCGTGACCGGAGAAGCCGGTGGCGTAGATGAACCGGTCCACGTCCGGGGCCACCCCGATGAGGGCGTTGTGGTCGGGCGTCACCTCGTACAGGCCGGCCCAGCCGGTGGCGATGCCGGTCTCCATGAGCGCCGGGACGCGGCGGGCCATGGCCTCGCCCAGCCTCGGCAGCCACGCGTCGGACCGGTCGAGCTTGAAGCCGGGGGTCTCGTCGGGGTCGGACATGCCGAGCAGCAGGCCGGGCCCCTCCCGGTGGAAGTAGAACGTGGTGGCGAAGTCGATGGTGAACGCCGTCGGCGGCAGGTCCGGCATCGGCTCGGTGACCAGGACCTGCCTGCGCAGCGGGGTGACCGGGAGATCGACGCCCACCCAGCCGCCGACCGGGGCCGACCAGGCACCGGCCGCGCAGACCACGGTGTCGGTCTCGATGCGCCCGCCCTCGGTGAGGACGGCGACGATGCGGCCGTCCACGGTCTCGATGCCGGTCGCGGCGCAGTTCGGCAGCAGCCGCGCGCCGCGCCGCCGGGCCGCGCCCGCGTACCCGAGGACCACCGACTCGGGCGTGCAGTGGCCGTCGGTCGGCGAGTAGGCGGCGGCGAGCAGCCCTTCGGTGTCGATGAGCGGCGACAGTTCGGCGGCCTCGCGCAGCGAGATCATCCGGCTGGGCACGCCGAGGTCGTTCTGGACGGCGACGTTCTTCTCGAACTCGGCGACGGCCGCCGGCGAGTCCAGCAGGAACAGGTAGCCGGGCTTGTGCAGGTCGATCTCCTGCCCGAAGCGCTCGGCGAAGGCGTCGAACGTCTCCAGGCTGCGGACGGCGAGCTCGATGTTGACCCGGTCGGAGAACTGCGCGCGCACTCCCCCGGCGGCCTTCGAGGTCGAGCCGGAGCCCAGCGGCCCCTTGTCGAGCAGGACCACGTCGGGGACCCCCGCCGCGGCCAGCGCGTGGGCCGAGCTGACGCCCATGGCGCCGCCCCCGATGATCACGGCCGAGGCCCGCGCGGGCAGTTCGCGCCCGGACTCCTGCATCAGACGACTCCTTTCGGCGACGGTAGGTCCAGCATCGCGGAGCGGGTGACGCGGGAGGAAGCGGGCGAGCGCGGCCATCTGCGGGCGTGGCGGAAGAACTTCTTATGCTTCATCGCCGCTCGTCTTGTGCTGCGTCGCCGCCGGCCCCGTACGAGAGGCCGGGATGCCCGCCCTCGCCCAGCCTGGCCGCGGCCTGGCGCAGGGCGCGCACCGCGCCGCCGACCGTCGGGTTCGTCGTCCGGGAACGGTACACGGCGCCGATGCGGCGGCGCGCCGCGACCCCGTCGAGCCCGGTCGCGACCACGCCCTCACTGGGCTGGTGGGCGAGCGCCGGGACGAGGGCCACACCGAGGCCGGAGCGCACGAAGCCGCGGATGACGCCGTAGTCGCTGCTGCGGTGGTCGACCTGCGGCTGGTAGCCCGCCTGGGCGCACAGGCCGCGCAGGAACGCGGCTCCGGCGGTGCCCTCCCGGGTGGCCACCCACGTCTCGTGCTTGAGGTCGTCGAGCCCGATCCTCTCGGCGCCGGCCAGCGAGTGCCGCTCGGGCAGCAGCACCAGCAGCTCCTCCTCCAGCAGCCTCACGTGGTGCAGGTCCCGCGGCCAGGTCCTCGGGACCAGGTCGTACCGGTAGACCAGCGCCAGGTCGAGCTCCCCGGCGCGTACCAGGGGGACGAGCTCGTCGGGCTCGCCCTCGTCGAGGTGGGTCTCGACGGACGGGTGCGTCCGGGCGTACGCGGCCAGGGCGATGGGCAGGAGCCGCCGGCTGGCCGTGGGGAAGCTGCCCACCCGGAGGCGGCCGATCGTGCCCTCGCACAGCCCGCGGACGTCCTCCTCCAGGGCGTCCAGCGCGGACAGCACGTCCACGGAGCGCAGGACGAGGTAGCGGGCCGCCGAGGTCGGCGTGATCGTGTGGGCGCCGCGCTCGAACAGCGGCACCCTGACCACCCGTTCCAGCGCCGCGATCTGCTGCGAGACTGCCGAGCCGGTGTAGCCGAGGCTCCGCGCGGCGCCGGCGAACGATCCGGCGTTCAGCACGGCGGCGAGCGTCCGGAGGTGAACCGGATTCAGCATCAGCAGATCTGTCCTTACATGTACCAATTCCACCCATTCTCTCGCAGCAGCACGCCCGCGAACAGCCGCCACCCACATGCCGGACAGGCCGCGCCCCCCGCTCTTTTGTCAGTGATGATCTCTACTGTCCCGCCCATGACCCAAGCGACGCAGACCTACAGCTACGCCGCGCCCTCCGCGATGGTGGACGGGCGTCTGGGACTGTCCACCTCCGGTGGCCGGGCCCTCAGCGGTCCCTCCCTGGCGCCCCGGTTCTTCAGCGGCGTGGTGACCCAGGCCGCGCCCGCAGCCGCGGCGCTGCTGGGCGTGGCCGACGTGGCCCTCACCCGCTACCACCAGCCGCGTCCCGGCTGGACGCGCGACCCGGTCGTCACCTGCGGCGGCGACCGGCTGCGCTTCGAGTCGTTCTCCGCCTGCGGCGGCGTCTACTCCCGGCTCGACCTGCTGGGCGGCGCCCTGGACGGCGAGGTGTTCGACCGGGGCACCACCAACGTCGACGTCAACGGCCCCCTGCGCGAGGCGCTGGCCAGGGTGGGCGGACGCGACCCGCTCCACCTGGGCGTCGGCGCCGACGAGCTGACCGTGACGACACTCGACGGCGCGGTCGTGGAGAAGAAGGTGCCGCTGCCGGAGCGGTGGCTGCGGGGCTTCGCCGAGGTCCAGGTCATCGCGGCGGGCATGGACCTGCGGGCCGAGCTGCCCGGCATGAGCGCCGTGCGCTTCCTGCGGTCCCTGCCCAAGCGGGCGACGGCCGACCTCTGGGTCGCCCCCGCGGGCCGCGACCTGCGCGTCACGGACCGGCCCGCCGCGGGCGCGGTGTGCCTGTCCGGCGTGGGCCGCCTGGCCACGCTGCTCCCCCTGCTCCGCTTCGCCAAGAGCCTCAAGGTGTACGGCCCGGCCGGGACCGGCGGCCCGGCGTCCAGCGCCTGGGAGCTGGAGCTGCCCGGCATGCGGTACACGCTGGTCCTGTCGCCGGAGCGCTGGCGTGGCTTCTCCGGTGAGGGCGCGGTGCTGGCCGACCTCGCCACCGACGAGGCCGAGGCCGACGCCGACGTGGT
This sequence comes from Nonomuraea sp. NPDC005501, assembly GCF_040605905.1. Taxonomy (NCBI): domain Bacteria; kingdom Bacillati; phylum Actinomycetota; class Actinomycetes; order Streptosporangiales; family Streptosporangiaceae; genus Nonomuraea; species Nonomuraea sp. NPDC005501. The sequence goes on from NZ_JBEXDT010000003.1 coordinate 70,599, forward strand.
GGGCATGCTGCTCAACTTCGAGCCGGAGGTGGAGATCGGCCTGCTCGCCGACCGCGCGGGCCTGCCCACCGACCGGGTCCGGGCCGCCCTCACCCAGCTCGGCACGGCCGGCCGCGTCGGCTACGACCTGTCCGAGGCCGCGCACTTCCACCGCGAGCTGCCGTACGACCGCGAGCACGTCCAGCACCTCAACCCGCGCCTGGCCTCGGCGAAGGCGCTGGTCGAGGCCGGGGCCGTGCGGCTCGACGGCGACACGGCGCGCGTGCGCACCGACGGCGGTGTGCGCGAGGTCGGGCTGGCCGACGGCTCCTGCACGTGCCCGTGGTGGTGGGACCACCGTGGGTCGCGCGGCCCGTGCAAGCACGTGCTGGCCGCCCGCATCGCCGCCCGCGCCACCGCGGACGAGCTCGCGGACGCGTCACCTCTTCCCGGCGGTCCGGCGTAGACGTCGTACACTCTTGGACGCTCATGTCCGATCTGCCCGATCCTGGCAGCGACCGCGAGGAGCCGCATGGAGCACGACGCCAAACTGCTGGACTACAACGCCTGGCTGTTCTGGCAGGAGGCGGACGAGGACCAGCGGAAGGCGCAGCTCGACCGGCAGCGCCGGCTGGTCGAGCTGACCGGTGGCTCCATCGGGGAGCGGACGTTCGTCTCCGAGCTGGCCATGGTGCACCCGGCCGACCTGCGCATGGGCGACGACTGCTACATCGCCGCCCACGCCTACGTCACCGGCAGCCTGCGCACCGGTGACGACTGCACCGTCAACCCGTTCACCGTCGTACGCGGCAGGGTCACCCTCGGCGACGGCGTCCGGATCGGCGCGCACACGTCCATCCTGGGCTTCAACCACTCCATGGAGCCCGACCGCCCCGTCCACCGGCAGCCGCACAGCGAGCGCGGCATCACCGTCGGCGACGACGTGTGGATCGGCTCGAACGCGGTGATCGTGGACGGGGTGACCATCGGCTCCCACGCCGTCGTCGGCGCCGGCTCGGTCGTCACCAAGGACGTGCCCGAGTGGGCCGTCGTGGCGGGCAACCCGGCCCGGTTCATCCGGGACCGGCGCCACCGCAAGGCGTCTCGCCACGCCGACGCCGCGCACGCCCTGGCCGAGCTGGCGGACCGTGCGCGGGAGCAGTGCGCGCGGATCGTCGGGCGGAGCTGGGAGGACGGCGCCGACGCGCCCGACGGCACCCCGTCCGGCCGCTACGTCAACGCCCCTGGCGACGCCCCGACCCTGCGCGCGCACGCCGACGCCGTCGAGCTGTCCTTCCTGCTGACCGGCGAGCCACCGCGCCGGCTTCCGCGCGAGGAGCACATCCGCAGGCTGCGGCAGAACCAGGACCCCGTCTCGGGCCTGACCCCGCTGCTCGGCCCCGACGGCCGGCACGCCCCGCCGCCCGCCGGGTACGAGGACGGCACCGCGCACTACCACGTCCTCAGCCTCGGCTACGCCCTGGACCTGCTCGGATCCCGGTTCGAGCACCCGATCCGCGCGGTGGAGCGCATGACCCCGGCGGACATCTCGGCCGCGCTCGACGGGCAGCCGTGGCGCGACGCCGGCTGGCAGGCCGGGGCAGGCGTCGACACGCTGGGCACGGCCCTGATGTGGAACCTCCGCCACGGCGAGGTCTCCCCCGCCCAGCTCGACGCCTTCTTCGGCGGCCTGCTCACCCGCTGCCGCCCCGACAACGGCATGTGGAGCCGCGAACGCCCCAGCGACGGGCTGCTCCAGCCGGTCAACGGCTTCTACCGGGCGACGCGGGGATCGTTCGCCCAGTTCGGGCTGCCGGTGCCGTACCCCGGACGCGCCGTCGACACCGTGCTCACGCACGCCGCCGACACCCGGCACTTCGGCCCGGGACGCACCACCGCCTGCAACGGGCTCGACGTGGCGCACCCCCTCTGGCTGGCCCGGCGGCAGAGCGCGCACCGCGCCGACGAGATCACCGCGTGGGCGTCCGCCCAGGTCGCGCTCATCGCCGCACAGTGGGTGGACGGCCAGGGCTTCCCCTTCGCGCACCCGCCGCTGAGCGGCCCGAACCACCGCGACCACCGCCCGGGACTCCAGGGCACGGAGATGTGGCTGGCCGCGCTCTGGTACGTCGCCGACCTGCTCGGCCTGGCCGAGTCCCTCGGCTACCGCCCCCGGGGCGTCCACCGCCCGGAACCGGCCGTCGACCTCCCCGCCCGGTAGGGCTCGTTCACGATGCGGCCGGGCCGGCGGGGTGGACGACGTCGGCGCCGTGTTCCGCCAGCAGGTCGGCCAGGCGGGCGGCGTTGCGCTGGGAGTTGTCGGCGCAGCAGTTGTTCGTGAGCACGTGCGTGGTGGCGGCCTCGCCGGACAGCTTCGCGATCCGGCCGGCCCAGTCCCGCAGCTCCTCCTCCGCGTACAGGTAGCCGAACCGCTCCTCGATGACCCGGCTCGTCCACTTGTCCGAGTGGCCGTGCAGGCGTACCACGGCCAGGTCGGAGGTGGCGGCCAGCACGGGCGGGACCGACGACGGGTGCCCCTGCGGCATGTCCACCCCCACGTACGGCAGGTCGTGGGCCTCCAGGAAGGCGAGCGTCTCGCGGCGGTGCCGCTCGTCCAGCCAGGCGGCGTTGCGGAACTCGACGCAGACGCGCGCCGGCCGGCAGCGGTCGCGGCACTCCAGGATGTGGCGGCGGCTCGCGGCGCCGGGGGTGAACCACTGCGGGAACTGGAACAGCAGCGCCCCCAGCTTGCCCGCCTCGCGTAACGGCCGCAGCGCGCTCAGGAACCGCGCCCACACCTGCTCGGCCACCTCCGGCGGCACGTCACGCAGGTACAGCGTGCGCCCGGGCTCGCCGAGCGCGGCCCGTAAGTCCTTGTACAGCGCCGCCGGGCGGGTCGGGTGATGGGTCAGCAGCGAGAACGCCTTGACGTTGAACGTGAAGCCCGGCGGGGTGCGGTCCCGCCACAGCTCGGCGGTGCGCTCGGCGGGCGGGTGGTAGTAGGTGGCGTCCACCTCCACCAGGGGGAACCGGCTCGCGTAGTACCCCGGCCTGGCCTCCGGCGTGGCGGCATCCGGGGGATACCAGCCGGAGGCGAGAAGCGACTTGTCCGTCCAGGAGGCCGTACCGACAAGGATCTTCCCCATGCCTTCACCGTACGCTCCGCGTGGTCAGCCCGTGGCCGGGGATTCGTCCGGCCGGGGCGCGATGAGCCGCTGGAGCCTGCGCGCCTCCTGGAGCAGCCGGCTGGAGCCCCTTCGGGATGCCAGCTCCGCGAGCCCCGGCAGGTCGGCGCGGGCGGCCGTGAGGCGGGCGGCCGCGGCGGCGACGGCCAGCAGGTCGGCGAGTCCGGCGCGGGGCCTGTCGCCGTCTGCCGGGAGGAGCCCGGGAACGAGTTCCGGAAGGAGACGGCCGAAGCGGGGGTGAGGGCACGCAGCCAGCCGATCGTGAACGCCGCGCCGTCCGGCGGCTCGACGCCGGTCTCGCGGACGAGGGCGGCGGTCAGCTCCCAGTGCTGCAGGTCGGGGAGGCGCAGCCGCGCGGCGAGGCGGCGGGCCAGGTCGGCGCGCCACGGCTCGGGCCGGTCGCGCAGCAGGCCGAGGAGGCGTTCCACGTCACGGGGGTCCTGCCTGCGCCACCGGAAGTCGCGCCGGAACAGCCACGAGGCCACGGCCGCCGAGCCGCCGAGGCAGCCTGCGCCCGCCAGCATCAGGGGCCGTACCTCGTGCCGCCACCTCCCTTCCCATCTGGGGCGCCGGCGGACGTGCTCGGCCGGCTCGGCCGCAACAGTCCTGCGGTCGGCGGCGCCGAGCCCGGCGACGTAGGCGACCGTGCCGGCGACGTCGCCGCCGATGATGAGCTTGTGCAGGTCGTGCCAGGCGGCCGTGTGGGCCCCTTCCAGGACGGCGTCACTGGATCCGGGACACTAGCGGCGGCTTACGACAATCTTGATCGCCTACCGGGGCGGGGTGCTGTCGCGCAGGACGACCGTGGCGGGGACGATGGTGACGGCCGGTCCCGGGTCGCCGGACAGGGCGAGGCGCATCGCGGTCAGGCCGGCCTCCTCCAGCGGCACCGACACCGAGGTGAGGGCGGGCGCCACGTCGAGGGCCGGCGCGATGTCGTCGAAGCCGGCGATCGCGATGTCCCGGCCGGGCACGAGCCCCTCGTCGCGCAGGGCCGTCATGGCGCCGATGGCCATCACGTCGTTGACGGCGAAGACCAGCTCGACGCCGCGCAGGCCGCGCCGGGCGAGGCGGCGGGCCGCGTCGTAGCCGCCCGCGCGGGTGAACTCGGTCTCGAACACGTCACCCTGGTCCAGGGCGACGCCCGCCTCGGCGAGGCCGGCCGCGAACCCGGCGCAGCGGTCGTGGGAGGTGCGGACCCGGTCGGGGGCGCGCAGGACGGCGAAGCGCCGGTAGCCGGCCCCGGTGAGGGCGCGGGCGAGCCGGTGGGCGCCGCCCGCGTTGTCGACGGTGACGGTCGGGAAGGGCAGGTCGTGCTGGCTGACCAGCACCACCCGTCCCCCGGCCGTGCGGTACGCCTCCAGCTCCTCGATCAGCGCCTCGCGCGTGGCGGCGCCGGCGATGCGGGTGCCGGCGACGATGACGGCGCGGGGCCGCTGGCCGCGCAGCGTCCTGACGATCTCCAGCTCGCGCGCCGGCGAGCGGTCGGCGACGGCCACCGTGACGATGAGCCCGGCGGCGTCGGCCGCCAGCGTGACGCCGGCGGCGATCGAGGAGAAGTACGGGTCGGCGATGTCGCTGACGACCAGGGCGGCCGTCCTGGTCGAGCCCCGGGCGATGGCCTGCGCCGACAGGTGCGGCTCGTAGTTGAGCTTGGCCGCGGCGGCCCGCACCCGGGAGACGTTCTCGGCGCGGACGTTGCGCGCGCTGCCGTTGAGCGCGCGCGACGCCGTGGCGATCGAGACGCCCGCCTCCCGGGCGACGTCGTGCAGGGTCGGCGCCGCGGCGGGCGTGCCCCGCCCCTGCCCGTCGTCGGTCATGGCGGTCATTGTGCCATCAGGGTCACCGGGTCACCCTGACGGTCAGCGGGCCGCTCCTGGTGACCCCGGCGGCGTTCTCCAGCTCCGCCACGTACGTGTGCGTGCCGGCCGCCCGCCCGGTGAGGACGGTCGCGGCGCTCTGGGCGGCGGGGGTGGCCGCGTCGAGGCGCTGCGTGTCGACGAGGACGCCGTCCTCGTAGAGCCGGTACGCGGTGGCGTTCGTGCCCCACCACAGGTTCGTCCGGACGGTGTAGGAGCCGTCGCCGTCCCAGTTGTCCGAGCTGAGCACGGGCTCGCCGGGGGCGGCGTCGGTCACCACGGCCTTGACGGAGGTGGTGGCGGTGCGGCCGGCCTGGTTCAGCAGCTCGCCGGTGTAGACGTAGCCGCCGTTGGGGCGGCCGGTGACGGACACCGTGGCCCGCTGGGCCGAGGGCGTCTTCGGCGTGAGGTCGCGGCGGGCGATCTCCTTGCCGTTCTCGTACAGGACGAAGACGCTGCCGTTGACGCCCCACCACAGGTTCACGGTGACGTCGTAGGTGCCGTCGCGCAGGCCGTTCGCCTGGCCGAGGGTGGTCGACAGCTCGGCGCGGGCGGGCGGCTCGGTGGCGCCGTCCTGCGGGAGCTCGGGTGCCGGACGAGTGACCTCGACCGTGTACGTGCCGTCGGCCGTGCCGTCCTCCGACACCACCTTGACGACGACGTCGGTGTCGCCCACGGCGACGGGAACGGCGGGTGACGTGGCGCCGCTGGTGACCTGCCGGTCAGCGACCGTGATGCCGGCCTTGGGGTTGAGCGCGGTGGGCGTGAACGCGACCGAGGCGCGGGAGGACGGCACGGTCAGCGTGTACGCGTGGACGTCGGGGTCGAAGGCCGGGTCGAGCGTCCCGGCGTCGGGGACCAGGGCGGTCAGGGTGGTGTCCTGGGCGAGCGGCCCGCGCCTGATCCTCAGGATGCGCGTCGCGTCGGTGCCGTCCTCGGCGGTGACGGTGACGCGCACGTCGGCGCCGGTGCCGCCGAGCGTGATCCGGCGCGTGGCCTGCGCCCCGGCGGTCGGCTCGCCGTCGATGGCGACCGAGCGGGCGAACGGGCTGCGCGCCACGGCGGTCACGTCCACCTGGGCGACGCGCGCCGGCACGTCCAGCACGTACGTGCCGTCGTCGCCGGGCCCGGGGGTGCCCTGGCCGGTCTCGACGCTGAGCAGGCCGGCGTCGTCGCGGGCCGGGCCGACGCCCTGGGCGACGCGGAGGTCGTCGAGGTTCAGGGTGCCGTAGTTGGTGCTGTTGGCGTAGTAGTCGATCTGGGCGACGCCGTCGAGGGCGGTCCTGAACGTGGCTCCCTCCAGCACCCGCCTGCCGTCGATCAGCAGGTCGAAGCGCTGGTTGACCGTGTCGATCACGGCCGCGACGTGGTACCAGCGGCCGGGCTCGTACGTGCCGACGGTGCGGGTGGTGGTGCCCTGGTAGGCGACGATCGTGTTCTTGGTGAAGGCGAGGCTGACGGCGTTCTGCCCGGTCGAGCCGCGCACGTACGGCACGGAGAACCAGTGGTTGCCGGAGGAGTACGCCGCCTCGCTCATGACCCGCGCCTCCACGGTGACGACGCCCTTGAGCGGCGGCGAGAACGAGCGGGACAGGCTGGTGCTGCCGCTGCTGGTCGTCCGGGTGAGCTTGACGCTCTTGTCGGTGGCGCCGGGCGTCTCGACGACGTCCACGCGCCCGCCCGCGCTGCTCACCACGAGCCCGTCGCCGCTGGTCAGCGGCCCGGCGGGGAGGGCGTCGAAGTCGTGCACGGCCAGGTAGCCGGGGATCGGGCGGGTGAGGAGCAGCGCGCCGGCGTCGGTGGCCGTCGCCGCGTCGACCTTCACGCCCGTCCGGGTGGCGGCGGTGTGGCCGCCGAGCTCGGCGCGGACGGTGTACCCGTCGCCCGCCGGCACGTCCTCGACCGTGAAGGCGCCGTCGTCGCCGCTCGTGGCGGTGCCGAGGGCCTGGTCGCCGTCCTTGACGGTGACGGTGGCGCCGGCCAGTGGCTGGGCGGCCTGGTCGAGCACCCGGCCGGTGACGGTGCCGACCACGCTGGTCGGGGCCATGGTGAGGTCGGCGACGGTGACGTTGCCGGGCCGGACGTTCACGGCGCGGGTGGCCTGCCGGTAGCCGTTGCGGGTGGCGGTGACCGTGACGCCGTCGGCGAAGGGCACCCTGCCGACCGCGTACCGCCCGTCGGCGCCGGTCGTCGCGCCGGCGGGCGCGCCCTGGACGGTCACGGCCGCTCCGGACACGGGCGCGCCGGCCGGGGTGCGGACGACACCGGTGACGGACTCGGTCGTGGCGCCGTCCGCGGTGGCGTACTCGAACGCGCCGCGGTCGGGGGCGCCGTTGTAGAGGGCGGCGCCGGCGTAGTCGCGGCCGCCGTTGTCCTCGGCCGCGACGCCGGTGTCGACGGCCGGCGAGCCGGAGACGACGCGCAGGCCGTGGGCGGTGTCGAGGCGCGGGCCGCTCTCGGGCGTGCCGTACGGGCCGGTGACCGGGACGGCGGCGAAGCGCGGGTCGCCGACGATCGCGTGCTCGTCGGTCGCGGGCACCGCGAGGTCGGCGCCGCCGTACAGGTTGTGGCTGTAGGTGATGGTCGGGCTGGTCGTCAGCGCCGCGCCGGCCCTCGTGGAGTAGAGGATGTTGTCGCGGATGTCGTACGTCGCCTCCAGGGAGGTGCCGTACCCGTAGACGAGGTACGCGCTGCGGTCGTTGTAGATCGTGTTGTTGTGCACCTTCGCGGTGGCGGCGCGGTCGGAGTGCAGGTAGACCTGGTACCTGGTGTTGCCCGCGATCACGTTGTAGCGCACGACCGCGTCGCCGAAGGCGAACTGGCAGAGCAGGATGCCGTCGCCGTTGCCGTGCAGGTAGTTGTACTGGACGACCTGCCGGGTGGTGCCCTTGTCCGGGTCGATGCCGTTGGAGTCGGCGCCGCCGGCCTTCTGCTGGGTCTCGTACACCTCGTTGAACTGGAGCGTCACGTCGTCGGCGTAGTACGTCTCGATGCCGGAGGTGCCGGCGCGGTGTACGACGTTGTGCTCGATGAGCGCGCCGCGGACGTTGGTGATGTACATGCCGTTGCAGCCGTAGGCGGTGCCGCCCTGCGTGACGTGGTTGTTCCGGATGACGATCTTCGTGTGCGGGGTGAACCTGGGGTCGTTCGCGCTGGTGCGGGTGCCCCAGCCGGTGGCGGTGGCGATGGTCTCGCCCGCGTCGTCCTTGCCGTCGCCGGTGTACTGCTTGACGACGATGCCGGCGAACGACGTGTCGCGGACGGTGGAGTTCTGGACGACCACGTCGTTGAGCACGGTGGCCCGCTCCGGCGGGGCCTTGATGTCGGGCACCGTCGTGTCGAACACGATGCCGCCGGTCCTCTTCGAGCCGTCCCAGCCGGTCTTGAACCGCACGCCGGGCGCGTTGTTCTCGATGCTGCCGCTGATCCAGTTCACCTGGCCGGTGACGTCGTGGACGTCCACGGCGTCGATGACGAACCCGTCGAGGGTCCGGCTGTCGTCGCCGGAGACGTGGACGCCGCGCAGGTCCCGCAGGTTCTCGCCCGGGGTTCCGGTGGCGGGGACCTCGTTGGTGACCTCCAGGTTCCGGATCGTCCAGTGCTCCTGGTTGAACAGCCGGACCGCGTCGTCCACCTGGCCGGCGCCGTCGACGCGCGGCTTGGCGCCGTCGCCGTACCGGTCGACGGTGATGGGCGCGCCGCTCTCACCGGAGCCCTTGGGCCAGAGCTGCCCGGTCCAGCGTCCGCCGGCGCGCAGCAGGAGGCGGTCCCCGGGGTGGAACGTGGTGGCGTTGACCTTGTCCAGGCTCTTCCAGGGGTGCGCCTCGTCCAGGCCGGACGCGGCGTCGTCGCCGCCGGCGGAGTCGACGTAGTAGGCCTGCCCGGCGCTCTCCACCGTGGCCGCGGCGGTGGCGGGGGTGGCGTGCAGGGTCAGGGCCGCGGCCAGGGCGGCGGCCGTCAGGATCCGGAGGGCTCTCGATCGGGCGGGGGCGGCATCGGGTGACATCGCCGTGCTCCTCAGCAGGGGGGTGGGCCGGCGCGCCCCTCGCGGAGGGGCGCGCCGGTGGACGGATCAACCGGAGAGAGAGGTGGGGTGGGTGACGTCGTGGGTGACGAGGTTGCCGCACATGCCCCAGCGGTCCTGGGGCGGGCTCTCCATGAGGGCCGCGTCCAGCAGGTGGGCGCCGTCGCCGGCTTGCAGGGCGTCGAGGACGGCGGCGGTGTGGCGGGTCTGGGCGGCGACGTCACGCTCCCACAGCTCACGCCAGCGGGCCACGTTCGGCCGGACCAGGGCGACGGCGGCGGCGTAGAGGCGGCGCAGCGGCTCGGGGTCGCCGTCGCGGGCGGCGGCGGCCAGGCGCAGGAAGCCGTCCACGGCCAGGTCGCGGCGGCGGGCCACGGCGTGCTCGATCTCCTCGGTGGACGCCGCGGCGGGCAGGGCGGCGGCCTCGCGGTAGCGGCCGGGGTCGGCCACGACGTCCGGGGGGAAGGTCATGACGGCGTCGCCGGCCTCGGGCAGTCCGGCGTTCTGCATGACCACCACCACCCGCAGGCCGCCGTGGTTGACGGCGCGGTGGATGGTGCCGGGGGTGAACCAGACCGTGGAGCCGGGCCGCAGCTCGGTCTCGCGCAGCCCGCGCGCGTCCAGCGTCTGCAGCGCGCCGCTGCCGCCGATCACCACATACGCCTCGGCGGAGGCGGTGTGCAGGTGCGGCGTGCCGCCCGCCAGGCCGTCGGCCGCGCACACGCCGGAGTAGACCGACAACCGGCTGACCGACGTGCCGCCGGGAAAGCTCCCCTGGTTCAGCTCACGCATCGTGTGGTGCTCCCTCGGACGACCAGACTGGTGGCGAGCTCGATCCGGGTGCCGGTGGACTCGCCGGGATGGGACAGCTCGTCCGCCACGAGCCGGATGGCCTCGTTGGCCATGTCGCCGAGCGGCTGGCGGACGGTGGTGAGCGCGGGCGACATGGTCTCGCAGAGCGGGGCGTCGTCGAAGCCCACGACCGACAGGTCGCCGGGCACCCGGATGCCGCGCTCGGCCGCCGCCTGGTAGACGCCGGCGGCCTGCAGGTCGGAGCCGGCGAAGACGGCGGTGGGCGGGTCGGGCAGGTCGAGCAGCTCGCCCCCGCGTTCCTTGCCGCCGCCGATGAGGAAGTCCCCGAAGCGGGTCAGCGCGGGGTCGGGCTCGATGCCGAACGTGCGGTGCGCGGCCAGGTAGCCCTCATGCCGGTCGAGCGTGCACTGCGTGTCGCGCGGGCCGCCGATGAAGCCGATGCGGGTGTGCCCCAGCTCCAGCAGGTGGGTGGCCGCCATGACGCCGCCGGACCAGTTGGTGGCGCCGACCGTCGAGAGCCGGGGGTCGCGCCGGCCGACGGGGTCGAGCAGCACCAGGGGCACGTGCAGCAGCTCCTGGATGGCCGCGACCTCCTCCTGGCCGGCCCGCCACAGCACGAGAACGATCCCGTCGGTGCCGCGTTTGCGCAGTACGCCGAGCCACTGGCGCAGGTCGAAGTCGGGCCGGCCGGAGGAGGTGATGACCAGGGAGAACCCCCAGCGCGCCGCGGCCCGCTCGGCGCCGCTGATCAGAACCTGCGCCCACGGCGAGCCGAGGCCGTCGATGAGCAGGTCCACGAGGCCCACGCGGGGCGCGCCGGCCGGGCGGAGCGCCTCGTACCCGAGGGTCCGTACGGCTTCGAGGACCTTCTCGCGCGTGGCGGCCGAGACGTGCTTCTTGCCGCTGAGCACCTTGGAGACGGTCGGCACCGAGACGTCGGCGGCGGCGGCGACGTCGGCGAGCGTGGCTCGTGGCACGGGACCTCCTGTGACCGTGGCGCGCTCTCCGGCGGTCGCCGTCGATACGCAACTTTCCGGAAAATCCGTCGAGCGAGGTCGCCCCGCTGATCGCGGCTGATCAGGCAGGACTGCGAGAGATCGGGCTATTGACATGCTTACAGGCCGGAGCCTAGCGTAACGATACGGCAATGTCACGGTAATTTTTTCCGAAAACTAACCAGCAAATTTCCGATCTCCCCCTTTCTCTCCGCGCCTGATCGGAGATGCCGACCACATGAGGATGGACGCCGGTGAAAGCTGAGCCGCACAGCCCGGAGAGCCGCCGGGCGCGGCGGGTCGACGACCTGGTGGCCGGTCTGTCGCTGGACGAGAAGCTCGCGCAGCTCGTCGGCGTATGGCTGAACGTCGACCGCGAGGAGGGGGCCGTCGCCCCGCTCCAGGACGCGATGCGGGGAGAGGACGTCGAGTTCGAGACGTTCGCGCGCCACGGCCTCGGGCACGTCACCCGCCACTACGGCACCCGGCCCGTCGATCCGCAGTGGGCGAGCACGCTGCTGGCCGAGCGGCAGCGCTGGCTGATGGACCACACCCGGCCGGGCATCCCCGCCCTGGCCCACGAGGAGTGCCTGACCGGCCTGGCCGCCTGGCGGGCCACCACCTATCCGGCGCCGCCCGCGTGGGGGGCGTCGTTCGACCCCGTCCTGGTGGAGCGGATGGCCCGGCGGATCGGCGAGGGCATGGCGGCGCTGGGCGTCCACCAGGGCCTCGCCCCGGTCCTCGACGTCATCCGCGACCAGCGGTGGGGGCGGGTCGAGGAGTGCGTGTCCGAGGACCCGTACGAGGTGGCGGTCGTCGGCGCGGCGTACGTGCGGGGGCTCCAGTCGGCCGGGGTGATCGCGACGCTCAAGCACTTCGTCGGCTACAGCAACTCGCGCGCCGGCCGCAACCTCGCGCCGGTCCACGCGGGCCCGCGCGAGGTGGCGGACACGCTGCTGTTCCCGTTCGAGGTGGCGGTGCGTGACGCGGGCGCCGGCTCGGTCATGCACTCGTACGCGGAGATCGACGGAGTGCCGGTCGCCGCCGATCCCACCTACCTGACGGACCTGCTGCGCGGCGCGTGGGGGTTCGAGGGCACGGTCGTCGCGGACTACTTCGGGGTGGCGTTCCTGCACACCCTGCACGCCGTGGCGGAGGACGCCGGGGACGCGGCCGGGCAGGCGCTCACCGCCGGGGTCGACGTGGAGCTGCCCACCGGCGCGGCCTACCTGGAGCCGCTGAAGGAGGCCGTGCGGTCCGGGCGGGTCTCCGAGGACCTGGTGGACCGGGCGCTGCGCCGCGTGCTCACCCAGAAGGCCGCGCTCGGGCTGCTGGACGAGGACTACGAGCCCGTCCCGTCCGGCCCCGTGGACCTCGACCCGCCCGAGTCGCGGGAGGTGGCGCGCCGGCTCGCCGAGGAGTCGGTCGTGCTGCTCGCCAACGACGGCGTGCTGCCGCTCGGCGACGCCGCGGGCAGGCGGGTGGCGGTCCTCGGGCCGAACGCGGACAGCGTCGCGGCGCTGTTCGGCTGCTACGCGTTCGTCAACCACGTGCTGCCCCACTCCCCGAGGCGGAGGCCGGCATCGAGGCGCCCACGCTGCTCGCCGCGCTGCGCGCCGAGCTGCCGGACGCCGAGCTGGCCCACGAGCGGGGCACGGGCGTGGACGACGGCGACCGCGCCGGCATCCCCGCCGCCGCCCGGCTGGCCGCCTCCTCCGACGTGGCGGTCCTCGTGCTGGGCGACCGGTCGGGGCTGTTCGGCCGGGGCACCTCCGGCGAGGGCTGCGACGTGGAGTCGCTGGACCTGCCGGGCGCCCAGGCGGAGCTGGCGCGGGCCGTGCTCGCGACCGGGACGCCGACGGTGGTGGTGCTCCTGACCGGCCGGGCGTACGCGGTGCCGGACGTGCTGAAGCGGGCCGCCGCCGTGGTGCAGGCGTTCTTCCCCGGCGAGGAGGGCGCGGGGGCCGTCGCCCGCGTGATCAGCGGCGCGGTCAACCCCTCCGGCCGGCTCCCGATGAGCATGCCGCGCTCGCCGTCGGGCCAGCCGTACAGCTACCTGCACCCGCGGCTCGGCGCGGCAAGCTCGGTCAGCAACATCGACCCCGCGCCCGCGCTGCCCTTCGGCCACGGCCTGAGCTACACGCGCTTCGCCTACGCGGACCCGTCCGCCGACGAGACGGTGCCGGCCGGCGGGTCCATCCGCTGCGCGGTGACCGTCCGCAACGCGGGCGAGCGGCCGGGCGCGGAGGTCGTGCAGGTGTACGCCTCCGACACGATCGCCTCGGTCACCCGGCCGCTCGCCCAGCTCGTCGGGTTCGCCCGGGTCGAGCTGGCGCCGGGCCAGGCCGCGCGGGTGGCCTTCGACGTGCCGCCGCGGCTGCTCGCGTTCACCGGCCGGGACGGGCGGCGGGTCGTCGAGCCCGGCGAGGTGGTGCTGTCGGTCCGCCGCTCGGCCGCCGACGTGGTCGCGGAGCTGCCGGTGACGATCACGGGCCCCGTGTACGAGGTCACCGGCGCCGAGCGGCGGCTCACCGAGGTGAGCGTGCACGTCGAGCCCGTCCCCACCCGGCAAGGCCAGGAAGAGGAGCATTCATGACCCCGCACTCCCGCCCGGTCCGGATCGCCATCGTCGGCAGCGGCGGCATCGCCGGCGTCCAGGCCGACAACCTCGCCCGCATGGACGGCGCCGCCGAGCTGGTCGCGGCGGTGGACGTGGACGCCGACCGCGTCGCCGCGTTCGCCCGCGCGTGGGACATCCCCCGCGCGTACACGCGGCTGGAGGACCTGCTGCAGGACGCCGAGTGCGACGTCGTCCACCTGTGCTCCCCGCCCGCGCTGCACCGCGAGCAGGCGATCGCCGTCCTGGAGCGCGGCTGGTCGGTGCTGTCGGAGAAGCCGCCGGCGCTGTCGCTGCGCGAGTTCGACGAGATCACGGCGGCCGAGGCCCGCAGCCCCGGCTTCTTCGCCACCGTCTCGCAGCACCGCTTCGGCGGGCGGGCCGTGGCCGTGCGCGAGGCGATCGCCCGCGGCGAGTACGGCCCGCTGCGCCTGGCGCTGTGCGACACGCTCTGGTTCCGCCCGGACTCCTACTTCGAGGTGCCGTGGCGCGGCACCTGGGAATCGGAGGGCGGCGGCCCGACGCTCGGGCACGGCATCCACCAGATGGACCTCCTGCTGTCGCTGGCCGGCCCCTGGGCCTCGGTCCGCGCCGTCGCCGAGCGCAAGGCGCGCGCCACGGACACCGAGGACCTGTCGGTGGCGACGGTGACGCTGGAGAGCGGCGCGACCGTGGTGGCCGTCAACAGCCTGCTGTCCGCGCGGGAGACCAGCCACCTGCGCTTCGACTTCGAGCGGGCCACGGTCGAGCTGGAGCACCTGTACGGCTACGGCGACGACGCGTGGCGCCTCACCCCCGCCCCCGACGCGGACCCCGAGGTGGCCGCCCGCTGGAAGGCGCTGCCGGAGGGCCGGCCCTCCGGGCACTCCGCCCAGTTCGAGGCCGTGATCGACGCGCTGCGCACCGGCGCGGCGCCGCCGGTCGCCGCCGCCGACGCCCGGCAGACCCTGGAGCTCATCGCCGCGATCTACGCCTCCGCCTTCACCGGCGAGGAGGTCGCCCGCGGCCAGATCACCGAGGACTCGCCGTTCCACGCCTCGATGGGCGGCGGCCGAGTCCCCTGGCTCACCCGACCCGACGAAAGGCAAGGACGTTGACCGTCACCGAGCCCGCGAACCGGCTCCAGATCACCGACGAGCACGACCGCTCCCTGCGGCTGACCGCGGGAGGCGTCGAGCTGTTCCGGTACGTCTACGGACCGTGGGACGCCCGGCTGGAGTCGCCCCGGCCGTACTTCCACCCGCTGCGCACGCTGTCCGGCCGGACCGTGTCGCTCTACCGGCCGTGGGACCACGTCTGGCACAAGGGCATCGCCTGGTCGCTGCCGAACGTGGGCGCGCAGAACTTCTGGGGCGGCCCCACCTACTACCGCGACCGCGGCTACGCCCAGGAGGACAACAACGGCTCCACCGTCCACACCGGTTTCACCTCGATCGAAACGGCCGTCGAGACGGGCCAGGACCGCGTCGCCGTCGGCGAGACGCTGGACTGGGTGGCGAGCACCGGCGACACGTGGTTCACCGAGCGGCGCGCGTTCGCCGCGACCGTGGACGAGGCGCAGGGCACCTGGACGCTCGCCTACGCCACCGCGTTCACCAACGTCTCCGGCGCGACCGTGCCGATCGGCAGCCCCACGACCGAGGGGCGGCCCAACGCGGGCTACGGCGGTCTGTTCTGGCGGGGACCGCGCTCGTTCAGCGGCGGCCGCGTCTACATGGACGGCCGCACGGGCGGCGACGAGATGATGGGCGAGCGCGGTGGATGGCTCGCCTACGCGGGCGACCACGACGAGACGGGCGGCAGCTCGACGCTCGTCTTCACCGACGACACGCCCGGGACCGGTGAGGAGCCGGTGCGGTGGTTCGTGCGCACCGGCGTCTTCGCCTGCGTCTGCCCCGCCCCGTTCTTCGACACCGTCCGGCCGGTCGAGCCCGGCCAGTCCCTGAGCTTCCGCTACACGGTCACCTTCGCGGACGGCGACACCGGCCCCGGCGGCGCCGAACGCCTGGCCAAGGCCGCCGCCGGCGCCGCCGCCACGCTTCCCCTCCCCTGACCGGCCCCCTCTCGTGACCTGTCCCCTCTCCTGACCGGCCGTTCTCCTGACCGGCCGTTCTCCGGCTCGCCGGAGTACTGGCGCAGCGGCATCACCACTGGAGCACCCAAGCAATGAACCCCCGTATGGACGCCTTCCGGAGCCGGATGGGCGGCCTCGCCTTCGGCGGCGACTACAACCCCGAGCAGTGGGAGCCCGCCGTGTGGCGCGAGGACGTCCGGCTCATGCGCGAGGCAGGCGTCAACATCGTCTCCCTCGGCGTGTTCGCGTGGGCCTCGATCGAGCCCGAGCCCGGGACGTACGAATGGGGCTGGCTCGACCAGGTCATGGACCTCCTGCACGACAACAGCGTCAGCGTCAACCTGGCCACTCCCACGGCCGCGCCGCCCGTCTGGGTCACCCACCTGCACCCCGAGGTCTTCCCGATCATGGCCGACGGGCAGCCGTTCGGCTTCGGCAACCGGCTGCACTACGACCCGTCCTCGCCGATCTGCCGCGAGTACGCGGCGAACATCACCACCCGGCTGGCCGAGCGCTACTCCCTCCACCCGGCGCTGGCGATGTGGCACATCAGCAACGAGTACGGCCCGACCGCCTACAACGAGGCCGCCTCGGTCAACTTCCGGCGCTGGCTGCTGCGCAGGTACGGCGACCTCGACACGCTCAACGAGGCGTGGACCACCCGCTTCTGGAGCCAGGTCTACACCGACTGGGAGCAGATCCAGGTGCCCAACATCCCGCGAACCAGGATGAACCCGGCGTGCCGCCTCGACTTCAAGCGCTTCTCCTCGGACGCGCTGCTGGAGTGCTTCGTCGCCGAGCGCGACATCGTCCGCTCCTTCCGCGACGACATCCCGGTCCTGACGAACTTCATGCGCTTCTTCAAGCACGCCGACTACTGGCGGTGGGCTCCGGAGGAGGACGCGGTCGCGCTCGACATCTACCCGAACCCGGCCGACGCCGACTCGCACGTGTCGGCGGCCTTCCAGTACGACCTGTTCCGCTCGCTCAAGGGCGGGCAGCCGTGGCTGCTCCTGGAGCAGGCCGCGAGCGCGGTCAGCCAGTGGCCGCTCAACATCGTCAAGGAGCCGGGGCGGATGCGGCTGGGCTCGCTCCAGGCGGTCGCGCGGGCGGCCGACTCGGTGATGTTCTTCCAGTGGCGGGCCGGCCGCGGCGGCCAGGAGCGCTTCCACTCGGCGATGCTGCCCCACTCCGGCCCCGGGTCGCGCACGTTCCGAGAGGTCGTGGACCTCGGCCGCGAGGTGGGGCTGCTCGCCCCCGTCGCGGGCGCCACGTCCCGCTCCGAGGTCGCGGTGCTGTTCGACTGGGACGGCTGGTGGGGGCTGGAGGAGACGGCGGGGCTGCCGCGCGACGACCTGTCCTACGCCGACACGGTCATGCGGCACTACACGCCGCTGTGGGAGCACCACTACCCGGTGGACGTGGTGTCGCCCGGCTCCGAGCTGGGGTCGTACAAGGTGCTGGTGGTGCCGAACGCGTACCTCGTCGGGGACGAGGGCGTGGAGCGGATCAAGGAGTTCGCGCGCGACGGCGGGACCGTGGTCATGTCGTTCTTCTCCGGGGTCGTGAACGACTGCAACCGGGTCCGGCCGGACGGCTACCCGGGCGCCTTCCGCGACCTCATCGGCGCGAAGATCGACGAGTACTGGCCGGCGCGCCCCCACGAGGTCTTCGGCGTCGCCTTCGCCGGCGGCCGCACCGCCACCTCCACGTGGTGGCGCGAGGACCTCCACCTGGAGGCGGGGACCGCCCTGGCCACCTACACCGACGGGCTGCTGGAGGGGCGGGCCGCGGTCGTGGCCAACGCCTACGGCGCCGGTCGGGTGGTGTACGTCGCGACACTGCTGGAGCGGGCGGCCTTCGACGCGGTGGTGCTCGACGCGGTGCGGCAGGCCGGCGTGGCGAACCGCTTCGAGGGCGTCCCCGCGTACGTGGAGTGCGCGGTGCGCGCGGACGGGGAGCACGAGTACGTGTTCCTCCTCAACCACGACGCCGAGCGCGGCGCGACCGTGCCCGTGGACGGGACGGACCTGCTCACGGGGGCGGCGGTGGGCGGCGAGGTCGAGCTGGCGCCGCTGGGCGCGGCCGTGGTCCGCCGTCCCCTGGCGGGCTAGCTCCCGCCCGGTCAGCGAGCCGTGGTCACCACGATCTTGCCGAACTGGGCGCCGGACTCCATGTGCCGGTGCGCCTCCACGATCTCCTCCAGCGGGAAGAGCCGGTCGACGACCGGGCGGAGGGTGCCGGCACGCAGGCCCGAGGTGATGAACGCCACCGCACGGCGCAGCCGCGCGGGGTCCCCGGTGATTTCGAGCATCGTGTACGTGCGCATGTTGAGGGCGGGCATGCCCAGGTCGAACCCGGGATACGGCGTCGGCTGCCCGCTCTGCGCGCCCCACAGGAACAGCGTCCCGCCGGGAGCCACGGCCCTGGCCAGCTCGGTCACGCCCGGCCCGGCGACGGCGTCGAAGACGTACTCGGCGCCCCGGCCGCCGGTCAGCTCCAGGACCCGTCCGGCGACGTCCTCCTCCTCGGCGACGATCACCTCGGCCGCGCCCTCGTCGAGCAGCCGCCGCTTCTTGGCGGAGGTGCGGGTGACGGCGACCGGCGTCGCGCCCAGGCGGCCGGCCGTGTGGATCGCGGCCACACCGACGCTGCTGGAGGCCGCGGTCAGGACGACCGTGTCGCCCGCCCGCACGCCGCCCACCTCGGCCATCGCCCCGTAGGCCGTGAGATGGGGCATCCACACCGCCGCGCCGGCCACCGCGTCCACGCCGTCGGGGCGGGGCACGAGCGCGCTCGCCGGCACGACGGCCCGCTCGGCGTACACGCCGTAGTCGTTGTGCGAGAAGGACGGCAGGACGCTGACCGCCTGCCCCTCCCCGAACCCGGTCACGTCCGGGCCGACCGCCTCGATCACCCCGGCCGCCTCGTTGCCGAGCCCGGAGGGGAGCCGCCTGACCGGCTGGATGTACCGGCCGCTCCGGAACAGCGCCTCGGCCCTGTTGAGCCCGATCGCCTCCACCCGGATCCGCACCTCGCCCGGCCCCGGCTCCCCCGGCTCAAGGTCCTCCAGCCGCAGCACCTCGGGCCCGCCGAGCTCGTGGAAGCGCACCGTCCTGGCCATGTCCTCGTCCTCTCGTCACTCGTGTACGGGAGTCACTGTGGGCCATAAGTACGATGGCTGTCAAACTTCGATGAGTGTCGTACCATGTGGTCCATGGGACGCACACCGCCGCATCCGGACGTGTCGCAGGTCGAGCTCCAGCAGGTGCTGGAGGCCCTCGTCGACCCGGTACGCCGCAGCATCGTCACGCAGCTCGACGCCGCCGGCCGGGACCTAGCCTGCGGCACCTTCGACATGGCGGTCAGCAAGTCCACCGCCACCCACCACTTCAAGGTGCTGCGCGAGGCGGGCCTCATCCGGCAGTACTACGTGGGGACGTCCCGGATGAACGCCCTGCGCCGCGCCGAGATGGACGAGGCGTTCCCCGGCCTGCTCGACGCCCTGATCGTGCGCCAGGCCGCCCGGCTCTGACGGAGGCCCGCACGGCCGGCGGGTCCGGCACCCCGCATCGCGCCGTCCGCCGGCCACAGGTTGCCCGCCACAGGTTGTCGGCGCCGGAGAGTAGGGTCGCTCCCATGGATCGGCAACTCACCCTCATGGCCGTGCACGCCCACCCCGACGACGAGTGCCTGAGCACCGGCGGCATCCTCGCCCGCTACACCGACGAGGGCATCCGCACCGTCCTGGTCACCTGTACCAACGGCGAGCAGGGCGACGGCCCGGGCGGCGTCAAGCCGGGCGACCCCGGCCACGACGACGCGGCGGTGGCCGAGCGGCGGCTGGCGGAGCTGCGCGAGTCCGTGGCCCACCTCGGCATCGACCATCTGGAGCTGCTCGGCTACCGCGACTCCGGCATGGAGGGCTGGGAGGCCAACCGGCACCCCGAGGCGTTCGCCAACGTCCCGGTCGAGGCCGCCGCGTCCCGACTGGCCGAGCTGATCGAGCGCTACCGGCCGCAGGTCGTCGTGACGTACGACGAGACGGGCGGCAGCGGCTACAACCACCCGGACCACGTGCAGACCCACCGCGTCGCCGTCGCGGCCGTCGAGGCGACGGGCATCCCCGACAAGCTCTACTACACGGCGATCCCCCGGGCCTCGATCCGGCGGATGTTCGAGATGATGGCCGAGAGCGGGCTCGACCTCGGCGACTTCCGGCCCTCCGACGACTTCGGCACCCCGGACGAGCTGGTGACGACCGTCGTCGAGGTCGCGCCGTACGTCGAGCGCAAGCTCAAGGCGCTGCGGGCGCACGAGAGCCAGGGCGACAACATCTTCCTGCTCAACATGCCGGAGCAGACGCAGCAGGAGGCGTTCTCGCACGAGGCGTTCACCCGCGTCCAGAGCCGGGTCGACGCCCCGGACCAGGAGGACGACCTCTTCGCCGGCCTCCGCCCGTAACACCTCTTCCGGGGGGAGGACGCTCCCCCCGGCGCGCCGTCCGACCCTGACCCACCCCGCGACCGCTAACGGAGCGAGCGGATGGCCGCCAGCACCTCGTCGCGGCGCTCCGCCGCCTTCATCCAGGCGGGCAGCCGCTCCAGCATCGTCTGCGACCCCGCCGTCACCGGCCGCTCCCGCAGCGGCGCGGCCACGTACGCCTCCAGCACGTCCAGGTGCGCGAGGTTGTACGCCCACAGCACCCGGCCGCCGCGGCAGGATCGCCGCAGCCACAGCGGCAGCCCGAAGTACGGATCTTCCGGGCCGCCCAGGCGCGGCACCACGTAGGGGCCGCCGGCGGTGAAGTACGCGTCGCCCCGGCCCGGCTCCCAGCGGCCCGGCGCCCAGTCGGCGACCCGCCCGCACCCGCCGCAGCTCAGCCGGTGCGGAGCCGTCAGCCATCCCACGGCGTGCGCGTGACGCTCACGGTGGCCGGGGTGGACCGCCACGCACGCGCGGCCGTCGCAGCGCGGGCAGCGCACGAGGATCTCGCGGGCGAAGTGCCACAGCCGCCACCCCTGGTCGCGGAACCGCCTGGACACGTCAGCGGGCCGGGGGCAGCTCGCCCGAGCCCCTGGCGATGAGCCGCGTCGGGATCAGCTCGCGGCGGGCCGCGCGCGAGGGCAGGCCGTCGAGGCGCGACAGCACCAGCTCCGCCGCCGCCGTGCCCAGCGCGGCCGGGTCCTGGGCGACGACCGTGAGCGGCGGCTCCAGCACCTCCGCCAGCGGCAGGTCGTCGAACCCGACCAGCGCCACGTCCCGCCGCCCCGCGCGGGCCAGGGCGACGACCGCCCCCATGGAGGCGAAGTTGTTGGCCGCGAACAGCGCCGTCGGCGGGGCGGGCAGCGCGAGCAGCCGCGCCACGGCCGCGCTGGCCGCCTCCTGGTCGTGGCCGCTCTCGACGAGCGCCCGGTCGAACGGCAGCCCCGCCGCCTCCAGCGCGTCGCGGTAGCCCTGGAAGCGCTCGCGCCGGGTGTAGAGGGCGGCGGGCAGGTCACCGACGAAGCCGATGCGGCGGTGCCCGTGGGCGACGAGGTGGGCGACCCCGTCCCGGGCGCCCTCGCGGTTGCCGCTGACCACGTGATCGGCGGCCATGCCGACGGCGGGCCGGTCGAGGAAGACGATGGGCAGCCCGGCGACCCGCTCGGCGCGCAGGTAGCGGTGGTCGCCGTCGGACGACGGCACCACCATGAGCCCGCTGACCCGCCGCGCCAGGAACGTGGCGATCAGGGACCGCTCCAGCTCGGCCGTCTCGCTGGAGGAGCCGACGATGAGGGTCAGGCCGCGCGGGCGGACGGCGCTCTCGACGCCGCCCGCGACGGTGCCGAAGAACGGGTTGCCCATCTCGGGGATGACCAGCCCGATCGCGGCGTCGCGCGCCCCGACCCGCATGTTGCGGGCCATGAGGTTGGGCTGGTAGCCGAGCTTGCGGACCGCCTCCATGACGCGCTCGCGCGTCTCGACCGCGACGGGCCCGTCGTCGTTGAGCACCCGCGACACGGTCTTGGCCGTGACACCCACCTCGCGGGCGACGTCTGCCATCGTGGGTCGCCGCATTCCGACCATGGTAGTGGCGTCAGGACAGGCCGATGGCCTCCGCGGCGTCCTGATCCGCGACCACCGCCTTGCCGTCGGAGACGGTCATCGCGCCGGTCATGATGGCCACGACCTCGGCCATGTTGTGGTCGCCCGGCTTGATCTCGGCGACCCGGCGGCCGAGCCGCTGGACGTGGATGCGGTCGGCGATCTCGAAGACGTGCGGCATGTTGTGGCTGATCAGGACGACCGGCGTGCCGCGGTCACGGACCCGCTTGATCATGTCGAGCACCTGGCCCGACTCCTTGACGCCGAGCGCGGCGGTGGGCTCGTCCATGACGACGACGTGCGAGGCCCAGGCCACCGCGCGGGCGACGGCCACGCCCTGCCGCTGCCCGCCGGACAGCGACTCGACGGGCTGGGTCAGGGAGCGCAGCCCGATCTTGAGGTTGGCCATGTGCTCGGCCGACTCCTCCCGCATGCGCTTCTTGTCGAGCATCCGGAACACCGTGCCGAGCGGCCCGCGCTTGCGCACCTCGCGGCCGAGGAACATGTTGGTGGCGATGTCGAGCGAGGCGGCGACCGCGAGGTCCTGGTAGACGGTCTCGATGCCGTGCCTGCGCGCTTCCAGGGGGTCGCGGAAGCGCACCGGCTCGCCGTCGAGAAGGATCTCCCCCTCGTCCGGCTGGAGGGCGCCGGTCAGCGCCTTGATGAGGCTGGTCTTGCCGGCGCCGTTGTCGCCGATGACCGCGAGCACCTCGCCGGGCATGAGGTCGAAGTCGGCGCCGTCCAGCGCCGTCACGTGGCCGTAGCGCTTGACCAGGCCGCGGGCCTGGAGCACGGGTGTCATCGGGTCCTCCTGCGGGAGAGCTGGTCGACGGTGACGGCGAGGATCACCAGGATGCCGGTGATGAGGGTCTGATAGATCGACGGTACGCCCATGAGCTGGAGGCCGTTGCGGAAGACGCCCACGATGAGGGCGCCGATCAGGGTGCCCAGCACGGTCCCGCGCCCGCCGAACAGGCTCGTGCCGCCGAGGACGACCGCGGTGATGCTGTCGAGGTTGTCGGTCTGGCCGGCCTGCGGGTCGCCGACCCCCGTACGGGACACCAGCAGCAGCGCCGCGATGCCGTACACGAGACCGGCCACCGTGTAGACGCCGACGAGGAGCCGGTTGGTGCGGATGCCGGTGAGGCGGGCCACCTCGGCGCTGTTGCCGAGCGCGTACACGTGGCGGCCCCAGGCGGTCTGGCCGAGCAGGTAGGCGAACAGCAGGAACAGCACGATGGTGAGCAGCGACCCGTAGGTGACGTTGGTGCCGCCGATCCGGAAGGTCTGCCCGAGGTACGTCATCGCGGGCGGCAGGTTCGTGACCGTCTGGTCCTGCGAGTAGATGTGGGTCAGCGCGAACACCACGTTCAGCATGCCCAGCGTGACGATGAACGGCGGCAGGTTGATCTTCATCACCAGCAGGCCGTTGAGCAGGCCGAAAGCCGCGCACACGACCAGCCCGGCCGCGATCGCGAGCAGCGGCGGCAGCCCGCTGTCCACGGCCAGCTTGGTCATCACGATCCCGCCGAACGCCATGATGGCGCCGTTCGACAGGTCGATGCCCGCGGTCAGGATGATGAGGGTCTGGCCGATGGCCAGCGTGCCCACGACCATCACCTGCTGGATGATCAGCGAGAAGTTGCCGCCGGTCAGGAACTGGTCGCTCTTGAGGGAGAAGAACACGCACGCCAGCACGAGCGCCGCCAGGGGCCCCGCGGTGGGCGTGGACACGATGCGGCGCGTCAGCGTCGCCTGCATGACGGCCATGTCAGCCCCAGCAGTTCGCCAGGCCGAAGGCGGTGTCCTTGGCGTCGACGCCGGGGACCGCCTTGTCGGTGATCAGCGTGACGCCGGTGTCGGTGTAGCCGGAGGGCTTCTTGCCGCTCTTGGCGAACGCGGAGACGGCGTTGACGCCCTGCTCGGCCATCTTCAGCGGGTACTGCTGCGACGTCGCGGCGATCTGCCCGGCCTGGACGGCCTTGACGCCCGTGCAGCCGCCGTCGACGGAGACGACGAGCACGTCCTTGTCGCGGCCCTCGGCCTTGAGCGCGGTGTGGGCGCCGAGCGCGGCGGGCTCGTTGATGGTGTAGACGAGGTTGATGTCGGGCGCCTTCTGCAGGCAGTTCTCCATCGCGGTCTGACCCTTGGCCTGGTCACCGCGGGTGTCCTGCGAGCAGACGATCCGCGGGTCGCCCTGGGCGATGCCGAAGCCCTTCAGGAAGCCGTCGTGGCGGAGCTGGCCCACGGTGATGCCGGGCGCCAGGTCCAGGGTGGCGATCTTGACCGGCTTGCCGGCCATCGCCGCCTTGGCGTACTGGCCGATCAGCTCGCCGGCCTTGAGGTTGTCGGTGGCGAACAGCGCGTCCGTGGCGCTCTGCGGCTCGGTCGGCGTGTCGAGCGCGATCACGACGACACCGGCGTCCCTGGCCTTCTTGATGGCGGGGACGATGGCCTTGGTGTCGCTCGGGGTGATGAGGATGCCCTTGACGCCGGCGGCCACCATGTTCTCGATCGCGGTGATCTGGGAGGCGTTGTCCCCGTCGAACTTGCCGGCCGCCGTCATGAGCTCCATGCCGTCGGCCTTGGCGGCCTTCTCGGCGCCCTCCTTCATCTTCACGAAGAACGGGTTGGTCTCCGTCTTCGTGATGAGTCCGACCTTCGCGGCGCCGGCCTCCTGGCCGCCGCCCCCACTGTTGCCGCCGCATCCGGCTGCCAGCAGTGCGGCAGCCAGGAGACCGGCCGAGAGCCTTGCTTTCATGGTGGCTTCCTAACAGAGTGGTCTCGGTTTTAATCGTACTATCAGGGCTAACGCAATGTCATCGTTGACACATGTCAACGTTGACATTGGCTGTGTTGCGATGATGAACTCCGAGCCTGGAAACGTCAATGCTTTCGCCCCGTAACGAATCGGCAACACTGGGAGACGTGGCCGGTCGGCAACGTGGCGGAAAGGAAGATCCGATGATCGCTGTCCTCGGCGAGTGCGTGGCCGACGCCTTCGCCGAACACGGGCCCGGCCCCGAACGGCCGCAAGGGCCGGGGAGCCGGCCCGACGCTCCGGCCGGTGAGCTGACGCTGCGGGTGCACGCGGGCGGCGGCCCCGCCAACACGGCCGTGGCCCTGGCGCGGCTCGGCACGCCCACGAAGTTCCTGGGCCGGCTGTCGGGCGACGTGTTCGGGCGGCTGTTCCGCGACCGGCTCGCCTCCTCGGGCGTCGACCTGACGGCGTGCGTGGACGCCGCCGAGCCGAGCACGCTCGCGGTCGCCTCGCTCGACGAGCGCGGCCAGGCCGCCTACGGCTTCCACGCCGAGGGCGCCGCCGACTGGGCGTGGACGTCCGCCGAGCTGGCCTCCCGTGACCTGGGCGGGGCGTCGTGCCTGCACACCGGCTCGCTGGCCCTGGTCAGGCAGCCGGGCCGCGACGCGGTCGAGGCGTTCGCGGCGGGGGCGGCGGGCCGCGGCGCGACCGTGTCGATCGACCCCAACGTCAGGCCGAGCCTGGCGCCGCGCGAGGCGTACGACGTGCCGCGCTGGTGCGCGTTCGCGGACATCCTCAAGCTGAGCGACGACGACCTCGCCTTCCTCGCCCCGGACGAGCCGGTGGAGCGGGTCTGCGACACCTGGCACGCCGCCGGGGCGCCGCTGGTCATCGTCACCCGGGGCGGCGCCGGGGCGCTTGTCTCGCTGAACGGCGCGCGGACGGAGGTCGCGGCGCCGCGGGTCACGGTCGTGGACACGGTCGGCGCGGGCGACGCGTTCACCGCCGGGCTGCTGCACCGGCTCGGCGACCGGGGCCTGCTGGGCGGCCGGCTGGACGGGCTGGACCTGGAGACGGCCGCCGACGCCGCCGCGTTCGCCGCCCGGGTGGCGGCCCTGACGTGCGCGGTCGCGGGCGCCGACCCGCCGTGGGCACGCGACCTGGACGACCGGGCGACCGCCTGAGGCCGCCCGGCCCGCGTAGATCGTTTGCCCCCGCGGGCGGCGGGTAGGGCCGGGGCGGGGGTGTCGAGATGGCAGAGTACGAAGCGACGCGAGAGATGCCCGCGACCAGTGCGACGGTCTTCGAGGTGGCCTCCGACGTGGGGCTCGTCAACCAGTGGCTGCCCCATGGGCTGATCGTGCGCGACAGCGGCGCGGGCACCGTGGAGGCGGCCGGCGACGTGGTGCCGGGCGACGGCGAGCACGAGGGCCTGTTCGGCGCCTCGAAGGACCAGCTGCGCGTGGAGTGGGGCGGGCGCGACCACCCCGGCTACGCGGGCTGGCTGCAGGTCTCCGACCGGGGCGACGGCGCCAGCGAGGTCACCGTGCACATCTCGCTGCTCGACGAGCCCGAGGAGGAGACGTCGCAGGAGCGGCGCTCGGAGGTGCGGGGCATGCTGGACGAGTCACTCGACCGGCTGGCCGGCGAGGTCGCCCGGCGCGCCTGAGCGCACCGGGCCGGCCCCGCCGTGGACCGCCGTTCACCGCCGTTCACCGCCACGAGGCCCTGTCGTCAGGCGTCCTCGCGGTCCGGGTTCTCCAGGCGGAAGAAGTTGCTCTCCTTGCCGTCCTTCGTGTGCTCCTGGTAGATGAAGTTCAGCTTCCGCTCGTCGAACGTCCTGAACCAGTCGTCCCAGGAGATCTCCTGGAGGTCGCCGCCGCCGTAGCCGGGGAAGTCGAACCTGAGCACGCCGGGGTGTCCCTCGTGCTCCGTGCCCGGCACCGTGGAGGGACGGGCCTTGCGGTGCTCGGCCCACTGGCGGATCACGTCGTGGTCGGTGGTGACGAGGCTGCGGCCGGGCCGCTCCTCGTGCTCCTCCGTCGAGTCGATGTGCTGCTGGTACTTGTGCTCGCCCTCGACGGGCCGGTTCTGCTCTGCCACGATTCCCCCCGGTGTGTTTCCCTGGTGACAGGTGCTTCCGGGTCCGTTACCCCGCATCCCGTACGGCATGCGTCACGGGCCGGGAGCCCCGGTGGCGACCCGGGAGCCTCGGGGGAAGGCGTGGGGGGCCGCCGCCGCGCCGGCCCGGGGCACGGCGGCTGGGCCACCCTCGGCTCGTCTCGCCGCCGGCCGCGGTGAGCGGGGGCGCGCAAGACGCGTCCTCCCCCTTATACGGTGCCGCGGGCCGTTCGTCATCCCCCGGTGCGCCTGCGCGAGGGCGTGTCGCCGGGACTGCCGGCGTCGGTGGCGTCCTCCGCCGCCCGGGACCGGTCGAGCGCCGGCTGCCCGAACCACGCCCACACCGCCAGCAGCGCGACGGCCCCGGCCGTGACCATCCCGAGCGCGCTGTGGAACAGGAAGTCCACCACCAGCATGGTCGCCGCGGTCATCGACACGGCCAGCGCCAGCGCACCGGCGATCCCGTACGCGTTGGAGCGCCGTACGAGCGTCTCCTTCAGCCCCTGCCGGAACAGCACCCGGTGCTGCGTCGCCGGCGCGATGTAACAGATGGACGCGACGGCCGCGCTGACCAGCGCCACGTAGAACAGCCGCCGGTCGCCCTCCCCGAGCCGGACGAACCCCGGCGAGAACGGCACCGTGAGCAGGAAGGCGAACAGCACCTGGACCCCGGTCACCGCCACGCGAGCGCCTTGCAGCAACTCGACGAAGTTGCGGTCGGCGCGCTCCTTCCCGGACTCCAACTCCTGATCCACCTGGGCCGCCCTTCCACCTCTTGCCGTCACGCGGACGTTCTTCACTGACCTCGCGCCTCGTCTTTCCGGGCGCGGGGCGGCGAAACCTCCTCCGCGGGCGGCGGAGACGGCGCGGCGGGCGAAGCCGCTGATCAAGGACCGGACGGCGGGGTCAGGGCGAGTAGAACCAGGGCTCGCGCAGGTCGTGGTAGACCGGCGCGCCCTCGAACTGCCCCATCAGCTCCTCGAACGCCTCGCGCAGCCGCGCCGGCGGCTCCTTGCTCTCCCCCTGCCGCGCCTCCTCCTCGGAGCTGAAGTACGCGGTCTCGACGTACCCGCCGTCGGCGGACACGGCCGCCAGCCCGCCGATGAGGTCGGGCCGGCACCCGTCGAGGTCCGGCTCGCTGCGGCGCAGCACCTCCCGCACGCGCTCCGGCTCGCGGACCCGCCCCTCGATCACCTGGACGAACCCGGCCGAGTCGGACCCTCCGCGCAGGTACACGTCCACCTGGTCACAGTCGTGGAAGGCCACCTCGCCGGAGAACAGCTTGGCGGTCTCCATCCACCACTGGGTCTGCTCGGGCCGGTCGGAGTTGCGCCGCGCCTCCTCCCGCGACTCGAACCGGGCCACGGCCACCAACGTGCCGTCGGCGGTCACGCCGGCGGTGGTGCCGAGCCAGCCGTGCGAGCCGGGCGCCAGATCGCGGGCCCACCGGTCCAGCGCCTGGCGGGCCTCCGTCACGTCGGCCACCCGCCCCTGGAAGACCTGGACGAACATCGCCGCCTCCCCTCTCCAGACTCCCTCGCCTGTCCCCCACCACGCTAGGAGCGCCCGCCTGGCGGGTCGACCGGCCGGGTCCCTCGTGGACCCCAAGAGTTGGTGACGCTACCGCCGCCGGGGGTCGGGCTCGTAGAGGTCGCTGAGCGGGGCCAGCCGCGCGGCGGGCACGTCGAGCCGGAACGCGGGCTTCCCGGACTCGGGCCCGCGTCCACCTGGTCCTGGGCCTGCTGGAGCTGCTCCAGCGTGCGGTCGCGCACCTCGTCGGAGGCGTCGGAGGACGGCTGCACGCCCCCGAACTGCTGGGCGAGGGTGCCGAGGTCCGTCGCCGCCTCGGTCAGCACCACCTTGAGGTACGGCCGGTGGAGCTCGCCGGAGTGCTGGACGGCCAGCCGGACGACCTCGACGGTCGACACCACGGACTGGGTCGTCTGCTGGGCCGTGAGCGCGTAGTCGTGGTCGTCCCAGGCCGGGCTCACGCACCCGCCGCTTCCCTCAGGCGGCGATCATGGTCACCCGGGTCCTCAGCCGAGACGGGTGTCGCGGGCGATCTTCTCCCAGGCGGTGATCTCGGCGCGGACGGCGTCGAGGTGGCCGACGATCGCGTCCACGGCGTCGTCTCCGAGAGGCAGCCGCAACGGGGTGTCCTCGGCCTCCAGGGCGGTGATGATGGCCGCCGCGGCCTTGGCCGGGTCGCCCGGCTGCGTGCCGTCGCCGGTCTCGGCCATCCGCCGCGTCGGGCCGACCGTGTCGTCGTAGTCGTCGATCGGGTCGCTGGCCGTGATGTTGGCGAACAGGGAGGTGCGGAAGGCGCCGGGCTCCACGATCAGCACCTTGATGCCCAGCGGGCGGACCTCGGCCGCGAGCGCCTCCGACATGCCCTCCAGCGCGAACTTCGTGGCGCTGTAGGCGGCGAAGCCCGCGAAGGACATCTGCCCGCCCATGCTGCTGAGCTGCACGATCGCGCCGGAGCGGCGGCAGCGCATGTGCGGCAGCACCGCCCGCGCCAGCGCGGCGGGGCCGAACACGTGCAGGTCGAACAGCGCGCGCAGCTCGGCGTCCGTGGTCTCCTCGGCGGCGCCGACGTGGCTGCGGCCCGCGTTGTTGACCAGCACGTCGATCCGCCCGTGGCGCTCCGCCACCTGCCGCACCGTGGCCTCGACACCGGCGGCGTCGGTGACGTCCAGCGGCAGCGTCTCCACCTGGTCGGGATGCGCCGCCACCAGGTCGTTCAGGGTCGCCACCCGGCGGGCGGTGGCCACGACCACGTCGCCGGCGGCGACGGCCGCCTCGGTGATGGCCCGGCCGAAGCCGCTGTTCGCGCCGGTGACCAGCCAGACCTTGTTCATCAGGGTTCCTCTCACAGGAAGTGCTCCGTACGTGACCCACCCTGCCGGGGGGCCGGGGTCCGCGTCCAAGAGCAAGCGTGATAACTGATGGTTATGGACGTGCACGGGCGGGATCTGCGGTACTTCATGACGGCGGCCGAGGAGTTGCACTTCACGCGCGCGGCCGAGCGGCTGTTCGTTTCACAGCCGGCGCTGAGCAAGCAGATCAGGATGCTGGAGCGGCAGCTCGGCGCGCCGCTGTTCGAACGCGCCGCCCAGGGCGTGCGGCTCACCCCGGTGGGGGCGGCGCTGCTGCCGCACGCCCGGCGGGTGCTCGCCGAGTGGGACGCCGCCTGGGAGACCGTGGCCCGGGTCAGCGGCGAGCAGCGCGCCACCCTGGTCGTGGGCATGAGCACCAGCCCGGGGCGGGGCGGCATGCTGCCGGCGATCAGGTCCCGCTTCACCGCCCTGCACCCGCAGGCCACGGTCAGGCTGCGGCAGGTCGGCTGGGAGGACTCCACCGCCGGGCTGGCGGACGGCTCGGCCGACGTGGCGTTCGTCTGGCTGCCGATCCCGGACGCCCAGAGGTACACCTGGACGGTGGTGGCCGAGGAGCCGCGGGTGGTGGCCATGCCCGAGACCCACCGGCTGGCCGGGCACGAGGTCGTCGACTTCGCCGAGCTGCTGGACGAGCCGTTCCTGGCCCTGCCGGAGACGGCCGGCCCGCTGCGTGACTACTGGCTGGCCACGGAGGCCCGCGGCGGCAGGCCCGTGCGCGTCGGCGCGGAGATCGCCGGAACGGCCGAGACCTACGAGGCGCTGGTGGACGGCCGGGGCGTCTGCCTGCTGGCCGGCGGCAACGCGCCCCTCCTGACGCTGGGCGGCGTGGTGACCCGCCCGGTGCGCGGCATCTCGCCGTCCCGGCTGGCACTGGCCTGGCGCGCCGGCGACCGCCGCCCGCTGGTCGTGGACTACGTGCGCGCCTGCCGCCAGGCCACGCCCGTACGGCCCGCCGGGTAGGGGCCCGGGAGCCCCTTCCCCCGGGTGTTCACGCGCGCGTCCCCCCGCGTCCACCCGGCGGCCTCGCCCGGCGGCGATCATGCTGCGTCCACGCAGCCGACACCGCCTGCGCCAGCAGCCACCCCTGAGAGGGACGCCCATGGACGCCCACCCCGCCTCCGTGCCGCACCGCGCCGGCACCTCCACCTCCGTGCCGCACCGCGCCGGCACCTCCACCTCCGTGCCGCACCGCGCCGGCACCTCCACCTCCACCTCCGTGCCGTACCGGGCCGGCACCGAGGGCTACCACACCTTCCGCATCCCCGCCGTCGTGGTCACCGCCGCGGGCACCGTCCTGGCCTTCGCCGAGGGGCGGCGCGACGCCGCCGGGGACGCCGGCCGTATCGACCTGGTCCTGAAGCACTCCGCGGACGGCGGCGCGACGTGGGGCCCGCTCCAGGTGGTGGCGCGCGAGCCGCGCGGCGGGACAGCCGGCAACCCGGCCCCGGTCGTCACCCGCGACGGCCGCGTCGTGCTCGTCCACGTGCGCAACGCCGCCGACGCCACGGAGGACAAGATCCGGCGCGGCCAGGTCCCGGCCGCGAACGGCCGGCGCGTGTACGTCCAGACGAGCGACGACGACGGGGCGACGTGGTCGGAGGCCCGCGAGATCACCGCCGGCGTCAAGCGCCCCGAGTGGCGGTGGTACGCCACGGGCCCCGGCCACGCCGTCGAGCTGCGGCACGGGCCGCACGCGGGCCGGATCGCGGTGCCCGGCAACCACTCGCTCCCGCCCACCGGCGCCGACAACGGCACCGAGGGCAGGTACAACGGCGGGCACGCCCTGCTCAGCGACGACGGCGGCGCGACCTGGCGCATCGGCTACACCGACGACAACCCCGACGGGTACGTCAACGTCAACGAGACCACGGCCGCCGAGCTGCCCGGCGGCCGCCTCTACCTCAACTGCCGCACCGACTCCGCCGCGCCGGGCACCCGCGCCGACGCGTACTCGGCCGACGGCGGGCAGACGCTGAAGCTGCCGTTCCGCCCTCAGGCCGGCGTGGTGTGCCCGGTCGTGGAGTGCAGCGTCCTGGCCTGGGACGACCCGGGCGTGCTCCTCCTGTCCGGCCCCGCCGCCCCGGACGCGCGGGCCGTGATGACCGTCCGCGTGAGCGGCGACGACGGCGTCACCTGGCGTCCCGCGTACACGGTGTCGGGTCTGCCCGCCGCCTACTCGGACCTGGCGCGGGTGGACGCGGACACGGTCGGGCTGCTGTTCGAGACGGGCGACTTCTCCGCGTACGAGACCATCACCTTCCTCCGCCTCCCCCTCGCCGAACTCGTGAGGACGTAAGTTGTCCGACAACATGGCGAGTCGTATGATGACTGGCATGATGTCTGCCTCCGACCGCATCACGTGGGTGCGGCTGTCCTCCGCCTACCTCCCCCTCGACACCCCCGTCAGCGACGCCAAGGTGCTCACCGGGCGGCAGCGGCCGATGACCGAGATCGCGTTCCTGTTCGCCGAGATCGGCACGGAGAGCGGCCACGAGGGCGTCGGGTTCGGCTACTCCAAGCGCGCCGGCGGCCCCGGGCAGTACGCCCACGCCCGCGAGATCGCCCCCGAGCTGCTCGGCGAGGACCCCAGCGACATCGCCCGCCTGTGGGACAAGCTGGTCTGGGCCGGTGCGTCCGTCGGGCGCAGCGGCCTGGCCACGCAGGCCATCGCCGCCATCGACGTGGCGCTGTGGGACCTCAAGGCCAAGCGCGCCGGCCTCCCCCTGGCCAAGCTCATCGGCGCCCACCGCGACTCCGTCCGCTGCTACAACACCTCGGGCGGTTTCCTGCACGCCCCGGTCGAGCAGGTCCTGGACAACGCCACCGCCGCCCTGGAGCGCGGCATCGGCGGCATCAAGATCAAGGTCGGTCACCCCGACTCGCGGGTGGACCTGGCCCGCGTCACCGCGGTCCGCGAGCACCTCGGCGACGCCGTGCCCCTCATGGTGGACGCCAACCAGCAGTGGGACCGCCCCACCGCCCAGCGGCTCGGCCGGGCGCTGGAGCCGTACGGGCTGGTGTGGATCGAGGAGCCGCTCGACGCCTACGACAGCGCC
Organism: Nonomuraea sp. NPDC005501; assembly: GCF_040605905.1. Classification (NCBI taxonomy): domain Bacteria; kingdom Bacillati; phylum Actinomycetota; class Actinomycetes; order Streptosporangiales; family Streptosporangiaceae; genus Nonomuraea; species Nonomuraea sp. NPDC005501. The sequence goes on from NZ_JBEXDT010000003.1 coordinate 103,070, forward strand.
GGCCACGCGGCGCTCGCCGCCTCCCTCGACACGCCGATCGCGACGGGCGAGATGCTGACCAGCGTCGCCGAGCACGCCGAGCTCATCCGCGCGGGCGCCGCCGACGTCATCCAGCCCGACGCGCCCCGCATCGGCGGCATCACCCCGTTCCTGCGCCTGGCCGCCCTCGCCGAGCACCAGCGGCTGCAGCTCGCGCCGCACTTCGCCATGGAGATCCACGTGCACCTCGCCGCGGCGTACGCGCTGGAGCCGTGGGTGGAGCACTTCGAGTGGCTGGAGCCGCTGTTCGAGGAGCGCCTGGAGATCCGCGACGGCCGCATGCTGGTGCCCTCGCGGCCCGGCCTCGGCGTCACCCTGAGCGAGCAGGCCCGCACGTGGACCGCCGACCAGTGCGAGTTCGGCGGCCGGTAACCCGATGACCAACCGCACGCAGCGCCTCGTCGACACCCTGACGGCCCGCATCAGGGAGGGCGTGGTCCGGCCCGGCGAGCGCCTGCCGACCGAGAGCAGCCTGGTCGAGACGTACGGCGTGAGCAGGACCGTCGTGCGCGAGGCCATCTCCCGGCTGCAGGCGGCCGGGCTGGTCGAGACGCACCACGGCCGGGGCAGCTTCGTCCTCGCCCGTCCCTCCACGAACCGCTTCCCGACCGGCCCCGGCGGGGAGGCGACGCTGGAGGACGTGGCGGGGCTGCTGGAGTTCCGGACCGCGTTCGAGGTGGAGGCGGCCGCCCTGGCCGCCCGCCGCCGCACGGACGCGCAGCTGGCGGACCTGCGCGAGGCCCTGGACGCGTTCGCCGGGGCGGCGGACCACCCGAGCACGGCGGTCAACGCCGACTACCGCTTCCACCTGCGCATCGCCCTGGCGACGGGCAACCATCACTTCGCCGACCTGGTCTCGTCGCTCGGCCCGTCCATGATCGTCGTTCCCCGGGACCGCCTCGACCCGGGCGGCCGCTTCGCCGGGATCGTGGCGGAGCACGAGAACATCTACGGGGCGATCGCCCGGCAGGACGCGGACGCGGCGCGGGCGGCGGCCCGCGTCCACCTCTCCAACAGCCACACCCGCCTCCTCCAGGACCGACCGGCCCCGGACACCGGCGGCTGACCCCGCGCACGAGCTCCTGGCCGGCGAGGACGCCGAGCTCCGTAGGACCCATCGGCAGATGTCGGGGTGGTCGGGTGGACGACACCTGATGTTAGCGATCCCACCGGCGGCGGATGATGCGGGCAGCACATGCGCGCCCCCTTTCCATCGCAGCAACAGGAAGGCTCGTCCATGCGACTTCCCCGCCGGTTCCGGAGATGGCGCACCCTCGGGCGGCTGGGCCTGATCGGGCTCGTGACCGCCCTCTCCGCGGCCGTGCTGGTCAGCGCTCCGGCAAGCGCCGGGCCGCCGGTCCCCGTGCCGACCACGCCCCCGACCAGACCGACGTTCAAGCCGGTCCCCCCGACGCTCTCCCCGCCCACCGTGCAGCCGACGCCGCCACCGACGCCCCCTCCGACGACGCTGGAGGCGTACACGATCGCCGGGGTCGGCGACAGTTACACGGGTGGCGAGGGCGCGAGCAGGAACAGCATCTACTGGAAGGCGAAGCCGGACGGCGTCGACGACTGGCGGCACATATCCGGCCTGGCGCCCCTTCACGCGGCATGGGCCTTCCTGGAATCGGGCCGCTATCCGGTCGGGACGTACACGCTCGACCCCACCCAGATACGCACCACGTGGGGCGGCGACACGTTCGTCTTCAACGCCTCGTCGGGAGCCAAGACCAAGCACCTCACCCAGCCGCAGTACGAGAACGACGACAAACCCGACCCGGCGCAGCTACGGAACGCGCCCCAGCTCCAGGGCATCCCGGCGGACACCAAGATCGTCTACTTCGGGCTCGGCGGCAACGACGCCGGCTTCGGTTCGCTGCTGGAGACCGCGGTGAAGGTGTACTACGAGGACGGGATCCTGAGGCCGTCGAGCTGGGTGCACAACCAGATGACCGCCGTCCGGCTGGAGGTGGGCCGGCTGCTGAAGCGGATGCCGCAGGTCTCGGCGAACGTCGAACAGGGCCTGGTGGAGACGCATAACGTGGCGCAGCAGGCCGATCTCGTCGTGGCTCTCTACCCGCTGGCCATCAAGCAGTCCGGCAACGGCGACATCAAGCAGATCGCCGGGCCGACCCTGGACCTGATGTATCCGTTCGCCACCGAGGTGAACAAGGCCATCAAGGAGGCGGTCGATCGGTTCCGCGCCAGGTACCCGAACGTCAACGTCCATGTGTTCGACCCGAACACGGCGGGACCGAACGGCAGCAGCGTGGTGGCCGGCCACGAGCTCGGCCAGGTGGAGCCGTACTTCACCGGACTGAGGCCCCGCTACCGGCTGCTGGGGCAGTTCAAGCTCTTCAAGATCAACCAGGAGAGCTTCCACCCCAACGAGGTGGGGGCCGTCGCGATCGGCAGGGCGCTGGCCACCTGGATGGCCCACGAGTTCCCGGCGCTCTTCCCGAACGGGCCCGACTTCTCACGTGTCAACGTCGACGCGCAGGCCTCCGCCGACGACCCGGTCGCCGACCAGGCGCTGGAGGAATGGGTGAGCGCCCACCCCGAGGAGGCGTGCGACGGGAGCGACATCGACAGCATCTGCCACTTCATCGGCCCCGACGGTGAGGTGACGGTCCCGACCGAGGTGCTGGACAATCCGATCCCGCTGCTGCCGATGCCGGGAGCTCCCGTGGTCGGCGGCGGCGGGAGCGGTTCCGGCGGTGGCGGCGGGCCGGCGCCCTCGACCTGGATTCCCGCCACCTACAGCAGCGCGCCGTCCATCCCCGTAGGCGGCCCGATCGACAACACCCCCACGGGGGATCCCTGCGAGATCAAGGTCAAGGACCCGGGCGAGCCGGGCCTGCAGGTCTCGACGTCCACGCTGAGCGGTGGGGGGCTGCAGAAACCGATCGACCTCGTCTGGGTCACCTTCAACCCCAGGACCGTCAGGCAGGACCCGTGCCAGAAGGGGGAGAAGGTCGACCCGGACAAGATCCGGGACGCGGCGGAACAGTGGCTGAACACCGGCACCCTCCCCGACGACTTCTGACCGGCCTCGGACGACCCGCATGATCGGAGCCTCCGGGCGGCCGCCCGGAGGCTCCGATCGTCGTCATCCGGCTGCCGGGATGTCGCCCTGGCCGGCCATGCGCCTGGCCAGCGCCACCCGGGACCGCACGTCGAACTTGCTGAAGATGCGTGCCACATGCGTCTCGACCGTCTTCCGGCTGAGTTGGAGACGCTCGGCCACCTCCCGGTTGGTCAACCCCTGGCTGACGAGCTCCGCCACCTGGCGCTCGCGCGCGGTCAGCGCCGGCGGGCCGGCGGCTTTCCGCGCCGCGTGCCGGGGGCCGCGCGCGGCCAGCCGCCGCTCCGCCCGGGCCAGCTGACCGGCGAGCCAGTCGGCACCCGACTCCCGGTAGGCAGCCTTGGCCCGGCCGATCTCGGCACGGGACGACGCCACGTCTCCCATGCGGCCGTGGACGGTGGCGAGCAGCTGGTGGGCCAGGCCGCGCTCGCCGACGGCACCGCTCTCGGCGAACCGCTCGGCGGCGATCCGGGCGGCAGCCGCGGCGCCGGCCAGGTCGTCGTGGCCGCACAACGCGCGGGCGCGGGCGTCGTACGCGATCCCGGCGCGGTAGGCGCCACCACCTTCGGCGGCGGCGACCGCGGCCGCCGACCGGCGGAGCGCGGCGCCGACGTCGCCCTCGGCCCCGGCCTGGAGCGACTGCACGGCCAGCCGCTCCACCTCGGTGTCACGGGTGAGAACCGATGGCAGCGGCGGCGCGTGCCCCGGCTGCGCACGGCCGGCGGCCAGGCGGACCCGGGCCGCGGAGAGATGCGCCATGGCCTGCCACCAGGCCGAACCTGGAGCCGCCTCGGCGAGCCGGCCGGCGAGCTTCATGGCGGGACCTGTGCCGTGCCGCCACAGCACCGGTAACAGCATGACGCAGCGGGCCATCGCCAGGGTCTCGCTGCTCTGGATGTACTCCGACGCCGTGGCGGCGTGGTTCGCGGTCTCGATGGCCTCCGCCAGGCGGCCGGCCCGCGCCTGCTGGTGGGCCTGGGCGATGAGCAGGTAGGGCATCGCGTAGCTGCCGCCGGACATCGTCGCGAGGTCCACCCCACGGGCGAGGTGGCGCTCGGCGTCGCCGGGCCGCTGCAGCAGGGTCTCGGCCCACGAGAGCGGCGCGACGAGCTCCACGTGCGACACCAGGGCGTTGTCCGACGCGCTGTCCATCAGCCAGCCGGCTCGCCCGCTGTGCGCCCGGCCCGCGGAGATGTCGCCGTCCTGCAGGCACGCCAGGGCCAGCACCGCGTACGTCGCGGCGCTGAGCACCGGATCGGCGGTCTCGGACAGGAGCGCGACGGCTTCGCGCGCGTGCCGGCGGGCCTCACCCGGGTCCGCCCGAAGCACCGCCACGCAGGCCCGCTCCAGCAGGAGCTGGGCGCGTAGCCGCCGGTCCTGCCCGGCCCGTCCGGTGTGCGCGCTCAGCAGGGCGCGTGCCTCGTCCAGCCGGCCGAGCAGCCGGGAGATCACGGAGGAGAAGGCCACCGCCGCCGCGGCCACCTCGTGCGGCAGGTGGATGACCTCGTGCAGGATGCGCCGGCTCTCGGTGAGCGAGCCCATCACGCCGGTCCCCTTCGCCAGGCAGGTGAGCAGGTGGCCGCGGTACGGCACGAGGTCGTCGCGTTCCGGCAGCACCCGCAGGGCGTCGCGGAGCAGCCGCACGGCGGTCGCCGGGGCGGAGTCCAGGTAGGCGATGCCGGCCTCTGCCAGCGTCCGGGCGGCCTGCTCGTCGCCGTGCTCGGCGTACCGCTCGGTGTGGTGGGCGAGCAGCGCCAGCGATCCGTCGTTGCCGCGCAGGTAGCCGGCGGCCCGCGCGTGCGCCGCGACGCGCCAGCCCGGGCCACAGGTGTCGTACGCGACGCCGCGCACCAGCGGATGGTGGAAGGCGAACCGCGCGCCCGCCAGCGTGCCGAGCCCCTGCCGGCACAGCTCGTCCACGGCGGCGGCAGCGGTCGCGGCGTCGAGCTCGGCGACGTGGGCGATCACGACCGGCGAGGCCAGCTCTCCGGCGACCGCCGCCGCGTGGGCCGCCCGGCGAGCCGCCGGCGTGAGCCGGTCCAACTCCCCGCGCAGCACCGCCAGCAGTTCCCGCTCCAGGGCGAGCGCCGCCCCGGGCCGGCCGTCGGCCAGCTCGGCCAGGGTGTGGTCGTCGGCGTCCAGCAACGCCCGCAGGAACAGCGGGTTGCCGCCACTGACCCGGTACATCAGCGTCCGCCGGCGCGGGCTCGTGTCGGACGGCATGAGCAGCGCGACCGCGTTCTCGTCGAGCGGGGCCAGGCTCAGCCGGGTGACGCGCCGATCCCGCCGGGCGACGGCCTCGGCCACCATCGGAGGGATCATGGACGACCGGCAGGCGACGGCCAGCAGGAATCCCGCGGCCGGCGGCCGGCGCAGGAGGAACTCGGTCAGCTCCAGCGACGGCCCGTCCGCCCAGTGCAGGTCGTCGAAGGCCAGCACCACACCACGGTCGGTGGCCAGATGGTTCAGGAGCGCTCGAATGCCTCGATAGGTGTGATAGCGATCCAACCGGCCGCGCTCGGTGTCGCTCGTCTCACCCGCCGACAGCAAGGTACGCAGCGCCGCCTCGGCGAGGTCACCGGGTCCGGCGCCGCCCGGCTCGTCGTGCTCGTCGGACATCCGGGTGAAGGCGTCCACGTACATGCCGAACGGGACGAGCCGCTCGAACTCGGTGGCGCTGCCGTCGAGCACGGTCCGCCCGGCCGCGTGCGCCCGCTCGATCAGGTACGCGAGCAGCCGGGTCTTGCCTACCCCCGGATCACCGTCGATGAGGAGCAGCCGGCATTCCCCGGCCGCCGCACCGGCGACGGCCTCCTCGATCCGTGCCGTCTCGCCGGCTCGCGCGACCAGCTCGGACCCCTGCTCCCGGACAGCTCCCGGCGAGGCCGACCTGTCATCGGTCATGGCATCCTCCGGTCCGTCCGGCGATCACGCCAGGACCCGTCGCACGGTCAGTGAAGGGTGCGAGACCGATGATCATATGGATCCGGGTCGATGTCCAGGGGCCCTCTGCCGCGATGCCGTCACGTGGTGACAGGGGTGAAGAAGTTGACGAGGTTGCCGTCAGGGTCGCGGAACAACAGCGATCGGTTGCCCCAGGGCATCGTGGTGGGCTCATTGACGAAGTCGGTGACGAAGCCGGCCAGGTTCTGGTGCACATGGTCCACGTCGTCCACCCGGAACTCGATGATCACGGTGTGGTTGTCGGCCGGGCGGGCGGAGCCTGGCGCGAAGAGCGGGACGGTGCGGGTGCCGGCGATGGCGAGGGTGGCGCTGGGTGTCCGGAGCTCGGCGAAGTCCTCGGTGGACCAGGCCGCCCGCAGCCCGGTGGCCCGCTCGTAGAACTCGACGAGGCGCGCGACGTCGCCGGTGATGATGCGGATCGAGACGAAGTCCATGGGTGTTCTCCTTGGGTCCGAGAAGCGGTGGTACGGCACACGTTAGAACAAATACTGGACAGAATCGGTCCAGTATTGTCGCTAGACTTTGAGCATGTCCCGTCCCACCGGCCGCGTGCTCACCCTCCTGGAGCTGCTGCAGTCGGGCGGCGTCCGCACGATGGCCGAGCTCGCCGATCGGCTCGGCGTCGACGGCCGCACCGTACGGCGGTACGTCGACCATCTGATCGACCTCGACATACCCGTCGAGGCGGTGCGCGGCCGCCACGGGGGTTACCGCCTCGCCCCGGGTTACCGCTTGCCTCCGCTCATGCTCAGTGACGACGAGGCGCTCGCCGTGCTGTTCGGCCTGATCGCCGGCCGCCGGACGGGATTGACGACCGCGGCCGACACCGCGAGTGAGACGGCCGCGGCCAAGATCCGGCGGGTGCTGCCCGAGCGCCTCGCCCGCCGACTCGACACGGTCCTCGAATCCCTCGCCTTCACCGAACCGCCCGGCGAGTTCACCACCCCGGATGCCGGGGTCCTGCTCACCATCGCCGACTCGGTACACCACCGCCGGCCGGTCTCGATCAGGTACACCGACCGCGACGACCGGCGCCGCGACCGCACGCTGCACCCGTACGGGATCGTCACGCACTCGGGCCGGTGGTACGTCATCGGCACCGATCCCGAGATCGGCGAAGACCGGACCTTCCGGCTCGATCGCGTCGCGCACGCCAGGACCCTGCCCGGATCGTTCGAGGCGCCCGCCGGACCGGACCCGGCGCAGCGCGTCCTGTCAGGGTTCGCCACCGCGGCGTACCGGCACGAGGTGACCTTGCGGATCCACGGGACGGTCGCGCAGATTCGCGCCCGGCTTCCCGGCAGCGTGGCGACCATAACGGAGCCCGCCTCCGCGGCAGGCTCGGATCCGGCGACCGAGCGCTGGCTGCACGTGGAGCTACGGGTGGAACGGCTCGACTGGCTGCCTCCGCTCCTCGCCTCCCTCGACCGGCCGTTCGTCATCGAGCGCCCTGACGAGCTGCGCGACCTCGTCGTCGCGCTCGCCGATCGCCTGGCGTCCAGCGCCCGCCAAGCCTGATCGGCGAGCCGGGCCGCCGGTCACCGGTGAGCCCTCGAGTCCGGACGGACAGTGATGTCCGGACCCAGCGAAGATGACAGCAGGACCTGCTCCCGACCTGGACACTGTCACTTCGATAGGCGTCGCACATGCACCGGAACCTGGAACGCCGGGTGTCCAGTGGGCGAGCTGATCCCAACCTGCTCTGCGAATGCTGCGCGCGAGATCGGCCCGCTGGCGGTTGCCGTTCACTGTCTCGACGCTGGCGCCGTTGTCCATAGACGCGTCGATGAGCCCCCAATGGCGGAGGGGCATCGTGATGATCAGGCCGACCCTCATGTCGGCATGGTGCTGCGATCATGAGGGGTGGTCAAGGCAGATCAAGATCAGGCATCGGGCACGGCCGCACCCAGGACGGGGCGGCGAAGGTGCTGCGGAGTGATCGTGACCTCTGTGATGCGGCCGGCGAGTGCCAGGGCCGCCGGGATGGGGTTGTCGATGCTGTCGTCGGCGGCCGGATCGATGCCCAGCTCACGGAGGTGACGGTTGAGCCGGTCGGGATCCGCGCCTTGCCTGTCGGTGGGAAACCCCGGGTTGATGTCGGTGATGATCTGGCCGTCGACGGCGTAGGCGACGTGGTGCTGGGCGTAGTCATGCCGGTGCACCGCCACGGCCTCTCCGCCGTCGCGCGACAGGACGCCCAAACCCTCCCGTTGCAGGCCGCGCCAGCCGCGGTCCTCGATCGCGACCGTCCAGTCCCCGATTCGCCTCACGGTGATGATCTCCGGCCCTTCCGGCTGGGAGTGGTCCTCGTCCATGATGAGCCGGATGTCCTCGTCCGCGGCCCCGAGCCGGCGCAGCATCTCGTGCTCGTCGAGCCCACGAACGAAGACGATCGTGTAGATGTCCCCGAGTGGGCTGTTCTCCTGCCACTCGTAATCCTCCGGCGACGCGCCGGGGGTTCTCGCGATGGCGCGGACCATCTCGAACGTGCTCGCCTGCTCGAGAATCTCGGGGTGGGCGGCGAAGAAGGCCTCGGTGATGTCTGGAGCTATCCGGCCACGCTCACCGACCAGGTAGCCGTTCGCTCTCGCCCAGTCCCGAATCTGAGTGCGGCCGAGCTTGGGCGCCCGGTAGGTGACGCGAAGGGGGGTGAAGTCGGCATCGGCCATGGTCAGAAACTACCGAACCCGGGACGTCAGCCCCGCACTGCACCAACAGGCGAGTGCCGCGCTTGTGCATTTGACCATTCGTGGGATGGATTCAGGCTGTGGCCAGATCTGGAGCAGATAGCGATCTTCCGCTTCCGACTCCTCGTCCATGGTCACCGCGTGATAGCACAGCCGATACCACCCCGGCCCCGAAGGCAACTCGGGGATCTCGTGGACGCGTTCGCCTCCCCACTCGCACAGCGAGAGCCGCCCGAAAACCGTACTGTCCCTCTCGGGGCGCCATCGACGGGACAAGCGTCGCCGAGGTGCTCACCGCGCAGGGTACGGCGGGCGGCGGCTACGTGGCCTCCGAACGGATCGAGGGCACGCCGGTCGGCCGGCACGGCACCTTTGTCATCCAGCACGGCGGCCTGGCCGACGGGCCTGACCAGTCCAGCTACGGGAGCATCGTCCCCAGCTCCGGGACCGAGGGCCTGGGGTTCCGCGTCCTCCAGTGGGAGCTCCTGGATCTTCACGTCGGTCATGACGCGGGCCAGCCTGTCGGCACCCCAGTCGGTGAGCCAGAGCGCGCCGCAGCTTCGCAGCCCTGGTTACACAGACCAGGGAACCGGACAAATCTCCTCTATGCCTAAGCCCTGCCCCGGATACTGAGCCACACCCGCTCAGCGCCGAAACAGCCGTCGGCCGTCTCGGCGCTGAGCGTTTCACGTCAGGCGCTGCCGTTCACCGGTTTCTGCGGCGCGCTTGATGGCGTCGAGAATCCGATGTGTGCCGGCCGCGGTGGCGAAGTCGGGCTCGATCGGGACGCCGCTGCGGATCGCGCGCGCCAGATCGGCGTAGACCTGGTGGACATTGCGTACGGCGGGCGGAGCGTCAGGCAGGACACGGGAATAGTGGTCCGGTACGGGCAACTCGACCGGGGCGCCGGTGCCGTCGGCGAAGTGCAGGGTGAACTCCGGGCCGACCAGCGAATCGTCCGCCGAGGACAGGACCAGCCGCCCGGCCCGCCCGTGCACCTCGATCCTGAAGCCTTCGCCGCTGGGGCCGCCGGTCATGAGGTGCACGGACACCGCAGCGCCGGACTCCAGGAGGCCGCTGACCGCGATCTGGTCGGGCGAGGTCACCTCGATTCGCTCGCCGGTCTCCTCCAGCGTGATGGAAGTGATGCGGGTCGCCAGCGTCGCCGACAGTTCGGTGATGTCGCCCACGGCGGATCGGAACATGTCGATGGAGTGCCCGCCTACCACAGCGAGATGGTTCACTCCCTTGGTGTGGTCGAACAGCGTCGCATACCGCTGCGACCACACCTCCGGCGCCGCTAGCGAGTAGGTGAGCGAGGCCGACAGCATCTCGCCTGCCTTGCCTTCCGCCAGCAGGTCGCCCAGATAGCGGATCGCGGGATGGTTCCTGGTCTGCAGGCCAACCGCGTGCCGTACACCTGCCTTGTCCGCAAGCGAGCGGAAGTCTTCGGCGATGGTGGCGGACAGGGCCAGCGGCCATTCGCTGTAGACGTGCTTGCCCGCCGCGATGGCGGCCTCCACGAGCCCGTCGCGCCTGGTCAGTTGCACCGCGATGGTGACCAGGTCGACCTCGTGGTGGGTCATGAGTGCGTACGGGTCGTCGAAGGCGTGGGAGGCGCCCCAGACCCCGGCCGCGGCGTCGGCGGACTCCATGCTGGTGCCGGCGATCGCGGTGATCTCGTAGTCGGGCAGCGCCGCGAGTGCGGGCAGGTGCACGGCTCGCGCCCAGCCGCGCGTCGCGTGCCCGCCGACCACTCCGACTCGGATGGGTCGGGAAGTGCTCATCGGGCTGCCACCAGAGGCGCCTCGGTGGCGGCTTCGCCGTACAGCTTCTTGGGGGTGTCCTTGAGGACGAACCAGGTCACGACCCAGCCGAGGAACACCAGGACGGCGGCGACCAGGAAGGCCAGGCTGTAGCCGTCGCGCAAAGCTGTCACGGTCTGCACGCCCTGGGCGGCCAGGGTGTTGCTGCGCCCGGTGGCCACTGTCGCCAGTACGGCGAGGCCGACCGCAGCCCCGGCCTGCTGGGCGGTGTTGTTCAGGCCAGAGGCGAGACCGGCGTCGGCGGGAGAGACGTTCGACATGGCGCGCATGATCACTGCCGGGACGGCGAGGCCCATGCCGAGCCCCTGGATGAACAGCGTCGGGGCGATGTCGATCCAGTAGTCGCCGTCCACCGGCGCCCGGCTGAGGAGCAGCAGACCGAGGCCGAGGGCGAGCAGGCCCGTCAGCAGCACGCGGCGGGTGCCGAAATGTGCGGTGAGCCGGGCCGAGAAGAACAGCGACACGGTGCCGATCACCAGCGGGGCGGGCAGAAAGGCCAGGCCGGTCTGCATGGAGTCGTACCCGAGCACCCGCTGCAGGTACAGGGCGTTGAGGAACTGGAAGCCGAATCCGGCGGCGAAGACCAGCACCACCACGATGTTGGCGCCGGTTGTCTCACGGTTGCGGAAGATCCGCAACGCCAGCAGGGGCCGGGCCGCCTTGGCCTGGCGCACGACGAACGCGGCCAGCAGGACGAGGGCCGTCACGCCGTACGCGATCAGCTCGCCGGCACTCCGATGCCCCTCGGAGATCTGCGAGATGGTGAAGACGCCTAGTGACAGGCCCGCGGTGACCAGGACTGCGCCGACGGCGTCGGCCCCTGCGCGCAGCCCGAGTGGCTCCTCCGCAGTGAGCAGTCGGATGCCGGCGATCAGGGCCAGAGCGCCGATCGGCAGGTTGATGAGGAACACCCAGTGCCAGCCGAGTGCTTCTGTGATGAGGCCGCCGCTGATCAGCCCGGCTGAGGCGCCTCCGGCTGAGACGAAGCTGTAGATCCCCATGGCCCTGGCCTGCTCGCCGGGTTCCGGGAACAGCTTCATGATCATGCCGAGGATCACCGCCGAGGCCAGTGCGGCCCCGATCCCCTGCAGGGCCCGGCCCGCGATCAGCATGTCCTGACCGGTGGCCAGGCCGCACAGCAGCGAGGCGAGGGTGAACACGGTCATGCCGCCGAGGAACACCCGCTTGCCGCCCAGCAGGTCGCCGAGGCGGCCCGACAGCAGGAGCAGGCCGGCGAACGCGATCAGATAGGAGTTCACCACCCAGGACAGGCCGCTCTGGGAGAAGTGCAGGTCGTTCTGGACGGTGGGAAGGGCGACAGTGACGATCGTCCCATCGAGGATGATCATGAGTTGCATCACGCACAGCACCAGGAGTGCTGCCCATCGGTTCATGGATCGCTCACTTTCCGGTATTGAAGGACACGACACGTATCGTGTCTCAGAAGTGTGGAACTGTCTCGGCTTTCTGTCAACACGACACGTTCCGTTTCCTGGTAGTCTGGCGTCATGGAAACGTCACCTAACCTGCAACGACGCAGCGAGAAGAGCCATCGGGCGATCCTGGCCGCCGCCATGGAGCTATGCGTCGAGGTGGGCTACGGCAAGGTGACGGTAGAGGCCATCGCCGCGCGCGCGGGGGTCAGCAAGAAGACGATCTACCGGTGGTGGCCGGCAAAGGGTGCCGTCGTCCTGGAGGCGATGGTGGAGATGGTAGGCGAGGTGACCCAGTTTCCCGATACCGGCGACATCGTCACCGACCTCAGGAACCAGATGACCGCCGTGGTCGACTACTTCATGACCGGCCCTCGCGCCACCGTCTACACCGGGATCATCGCCGAGACCCAGCACGACGAGGCGCTCGCGCGCGATCTGCTCGAGCAGCTGCTCGGACCCAGGATCGAGGCCGCGCGAGAGCGGTTGCGCCTCGCGCGGGAGCAGGGGCAGCTCGCTCCTGACGCGGATCTGGATATGGCCGTCGACCTGCTGTACGGACCGATCTACTACCGGCTGCTCCTGCATCTGGGCGCGTACTCCCACAAGCAGATCGGCGCGCTGATCGACCTGGTCATCGGTTCGTTGGGGCCCACGCGGCGAGCAGAGCCGCCACCGAGTCGGTGACCAGTCAGGCTTGTCGAGCGAGGCCCGGGTAAGGAACCTGCGGACAGCCGTTGGCGATACCGGATACCGTTACGCGATCAACCCCGATCGGCACTTCCGCCGTCCGACCGAGGCCCGCTTTGCCCATCGGCCCGCTGATCGACATGTTCACCCAGTACCGGCCGCGTTGAACGACCCGGCCGCCGCGTTGTCTGCGCTGGTCCCGACCGCGCCGCGCGAGCGGGTGACCCCCAGCCTGCGACATACTCGCGCGAACTCCCGCGAGCAGTCCTGCCCGCCGTTGTCGCTGTGAAAGACCGCAATTGATCGTTACGAGGCGCCGTCAGCCGGCGTCTAGAACGAAGAACAAGAAGCCCAGGAACCTCGTGCCGGTGATCTCGCGGAACTCCTCGGGGAACAGTTCGCGGGCTTCCGGCACAAACGGCGGTTCGCTGATGACGCTGATGCGGAAGCCGGCCGCGGTGAAGGCCTCGGTCATCGCGTGCAGCGGCCGGTCCCAGAAGCTCATCCGGGCGGTCTGCCCACCCATGGTCCATTCTTCGATCCGGTTACGGGTTCCGAAATAGCTGGGCTTTTCCCCGGCCCTGTGACGCATGAGGGGGATCACGAAAGGATGGTCGACCGAGACGAGGAGTCGGCCGCCAGGCCTCAGCACGCGTCGCAGCTCGGCCAGTGTCGGTCCCCAGTCCTCCAGGTAGTGCAGCACCAGGGACGCGATGACGTCGTCGAACGCGCCGTCGGGAAAGGGCAGCGGGCCGGCCAGGTCGGCGACCCGCAGATCCGCGTCGGGGCCCAGCCGCCGTCGGGCCAGCTCCAGCATCCCGGCACTCGCGTCGATGCCGGTCACGATGGCGCCTCGATCGCGCAGCGCGAAGAACAGGGGACCCGAGCCGCAGCCGGCGTCGAGGATCCGCCGGCCGGCCACGTCCCCGGCGAGCTCCAGCATCGCGGGCCGTTCGTAGTACGCGTTCAGGAGGCTCGTCTCGTTCTCGGCCGCGTACCCCTCGGCGAGACGGTCATAGTCGTTGAATCGGGACGGGTGTGCGGTCTCAACGTGATCTTCGGGCTTGGTGGGCATGCAGGTCATTTTGGCCCAGCAGTCTCGGCGGCACAGACATACGGCGGATATGGATCAAGCATGCAGACGGCCTGACACCTTCACCAGCGAAGATGAAGCAGATCGAGCCGGGTCGAAGTAGCCGCTCCTCGCTTCCTCAACGCGCACATCCCCGACTCAAGCACAACTTCCGTGCCGTACTGCCAACTCGAAGGCGCCCAGACAAGTGAGGAGATCTCACTTCTGCTCTTGACGTGTTAAATGAACGATCTTTTAATTCGTTCATGGGGCGCATCGCCGGTGTCACCGCCGCCGAGACGCGGGAGCGGCTGCTGCGTGCCGCCGCCGACGTGTTCGGGCAGCGTGGGTACGACGGCACGCGCGTGGCCGACATCGCCGCCGCCGCGGGCGTCAGCAACGGCGCCCTCTACGCGCACTTCGGGTCGAAGGCAGAGCTGCTCGTCGCGGCGCTGCGCGCGCACGGGCGGCGGCTGCTGGCCGACCTGTTCGCGGCCGACCCCGACCGGTCCGCCACCGACCTGCTGCTGGTCATCGGCCGCTGGCTGCCCCGCCGCCGCGACCCGAGCGGGCACCTCATCGTGCAGGCGCTGGTCGCGGCCCGCCGGGACGAGGAGGTCGCCCGGCCCATGCGCGACTACGTCGGCGAGCGCGCCGACTGGGTCGCCACGCTCGTCCGCGCCGCCCAGCACGGCGGCGAGCTGGACCCCGCGCTGTCGCCGAACGCGCTGGCCCACTTCTGCCTCCTCCTGGCGATGGGCAGCTCGCTCGTCACTCCGGACCTGCACACGGTGGGCGACGAAGAGTGGGCCACGCTGCTCACCCGCGTCGTGACCGCCCTCGCCCCGTCCGAAGCGCCGTCCGAAGCGCCGTCCGAAGCGCCGTCCGAAGCGCCGTCCGACACCGACGAATGAACGAACAGAGGAGAGCGACGCGGTGAAAGTGCAGATCGACTCCGAGCGCTGCCAGGGGCACGGCCGCTGCTACACGCTCGCCCCCGGCATCTTCAAGGAGGACGACGAGGGCTACGGGCACCTCGCCGGCGACGGGGCCGTGCCGCCCGGCGAGGACCGCGCGGCCCGCCTGGCGGTGTCCAACTGTCCCGAACGCGCGATCGACCTGTTACAGGAGGCGTGAGATGACCGTCGACGACCGCTTCACCGAGGACTTCCGGGAGCCGCGCGGCGACGAGCCGCCCCCGGGGACCCGTACCGACCCGGTCATCGGCCCGGTTTCGGACTGGGCCACCGACTTCTCCCACATGGAGCCGGAGTGGGCGGCGGACCCGTACCCGATCCAGGACGACCTGCGGCAGCGGTGCCCGATCGCGCACACCGAGCGGTTCGGCGGTGGCTGGCTGCCGACGCGCTACGAGGACGTCGCCGCGATCGCCTACGACACCGAGCACTTCTCCTCGCGGGCGATCGTCATGAGCAACTTCCGGCCGCCCCCCGAGATCGCTCCGGTGGGCGGCGTGCCGCCGATCTCCTCCGACCCGCCGTTCCACCACGACGCCCGCAAGCTGCTGCTCCCCGCGTTCACCAAGACCGCGGTCTCGAAGCGGGAGGCGGCGACGCGGGCGTTGTGCCACGAGCTCATCGACGCGCTGGAGGGGCGCGACGTCGTGGACGCCGCCCGCGACTACGCCCAGCACATCCCGGTACGGGTCATCGCCGACATGCTCGGTTTCCCGCCCGAGGACGGGCCGCGCTTCCGCGAGTTCATCGAGAACTCCCTCGAAGGCGTCAACCGGCCGCCCGATGAGCGCATCGAGCGGATGGACGAGCTGTTCGACTACCTGCTCCAGCAGATCCGCGAGCACGTCGCCCGTCCGCGCGACGACCTGACGACGTACCTCATCGAGGCGGAGCTGTACGGCCGCAAGCTGGAGCCGTCCCACGTGGCCGGGACGATGGCGCTGCTGCTCATCGCCGGCATCGACACCACCTGGAGCGCGATCGGCGCGTCGCTGTGGCACCTGGCCAGGACGCCGGCCGACCGGGAGCGGCTGGTCGCCGAGCCGGGTCTGCTGCCGACCGCGATGGAGGAGCTGCTGCGGGTCTACGCGCCGGTCACGATGGCGCGGCTGGTCAAGGACGACATGCGGTGGAACGGCGTCGACATGAAGGCCGACGACTGGGTGCTGCTGTCGTTCCCGGCGGCCAACCGTGACCCGGCGCAGTTCGACCGGGCCGGCGAGGTGGTCATCGACCGCGAGGTCAACCGGCACGTGGCGTTCGGCCTCGGCATCCACCGGTGCGTGGGCTCGCACCTGGCGCGCATGGAGCTGCGGCTGGCGCTGGAGGTGTGGCTGGAGCGCGTCCCGGTGTTCGAGCTGGCGGACCCGGCGGCGGTGAGCTGGGCGGCGGGCCAGGTCCGCGGGCCGCGGACGCTGCCGCTGCGCATCGGCTGACAGGCCGCGCACGGCCCTGGACCGCCCGCACCGGCGGGCGGTCCGGAGTCCTCAGTGGACGGACATGCCGCCGTCCACGAAGATCGACTGCCCGGTGACGTACGCGGAGCCGCGGCCGGCCAGGAACACCGCCGCGCCCGCGAAGTCCTCGGCCAGCCCGTTGCGGCCGACCATGGTGCGGGCCGCCAGCTCGGCCACCTTCTCGGGGTCGGACGACAGCCGTGCGTTGAGCGGCGTCATCACGAACCCGGGCACGAGCGTGTTGCAGGTGACGCCGTGAGCCGACCACGCCTCGGCCTGCGAGCGCGCCAGCGACTCCAGCCCGCCCTTGGAGACCCCGTACACGCCGCTCTGCACGAACGCGCGGTGCGCCTGCTGCGAGCTGACGTGGATGATCCGCCCGAAGCCGCGCTCCGCCATGCCGGGGCCGAACCGCCGGCCGAGGAGGTAGGGCGCTTCCAGGTTGACCGTCATCGTGATGTCCCAGACGTCGTCGGTCATCTCGTTCATCGGCGGGCGCAGGTTGATCCCGGCGCTGTTGACCAGGATGTCGGGCTCGCCGAACACCCCGGCCGCCTGCTCGGCCGCCGCCCGCACGCCGTCGCGGGTGCTGAGGTCCGCGCTGACCCAGGCGGCGCGGCAGCCGCCGGCGGTCAGCTCGTCCACCGTGGCGGCCAGCTCGGCCTGCCTGCGCGCCACGACCACGACGCGCGCGCCGGCGCGAGCCAGGGCCCCGGCGATGCCCCGGCCTATGCCGGAGCTCCCGCCGGTCACGATGGCGACCCTGTCGTCCAGGGAGAACAGTTCGGAGAGGTACGTCTGCGACATCACGCCCGCACTCTAGAGGACGGCCCCGAAGCGGTGAGAGACGGATCAGGCGGTGCGGACCTGGACGGCCACCGGGGCGGCGTACCCGTCGAGGTCGTCGTCGCGCACGGGCAGGTGCGCCTCCTGTCGATCTGCCATGGATTGGGGCCCGGTTGGCTCACCGTTGCACCGCGACGACCCGCCTCGTCGTTACGCTCGGTGACCAGGGGGGTGGCATGGGCGAGGGGGACGCGGTCGCGCCGGGGATGACGCACGAGCGGGTGGCGATGTTCGTGGACGCCGTGTTCGCGATCGCGATGACGCTGCTGGCCGTGGAGATCCCCCGCCCGCCCGCGAACGTGGCCGAGGGCGAAGGGTCGCGGATGGCCCGCGCGGCCCGGCTGTGGGACTTCCTGGGCGACAACTGGAGCACGTGGCTGGCCTTCGTCATCGCCTTCCTCATCCTGTGGGGCGTCTGGCGGGAGCATCACCGCACCTTCGACATGGTCGTCCGGGTCTCGCCCCGCATCATGGCCAGGCACGTCCCGCTGCTCATCGTGGTCGTGCTGCTGCCGTACGCCACGGGGCTGATCGGCGAGTCGGCGGGCAACCCGCTGACCGTCTGCCTGTTCGTCGGCGCGGTGGCGGCGCTGCTGTTCGCGCAGGCGGCGCTGCTGCGGGCGATCCTGCGTGACCAGGTGCTGCGGCCGGGGGCGGACGCGGCGGCGATGCGGGTGCAGGCCGCCACGCTCATGGTGGTGGGGGCGTTCTGGCTGCTCACCGCGGGGCTGACCTGGCTGGTGGACGGCGTGCCGCTGCTGTGGGTGCTCAGCCCGGTGGTGGGGAGCGTGTCGGGACGGCGCTTCGCGGCACGCGCGTGAGCGTCCGCGTCAGGCGCGCTCGGTGAGGTTCTCCCCCGTCTCGGGATGGAACAGGTGAACGGCCTGCGTGTCGTACCAGAGCCGCAGCGGCTCCCCCCGGCGGGCCCGTGACTTCGGGTCGAGCTGCGCCACGAGCTGGGTGCCCTCCGTCGCCTCCTCGCCGCCCGTGTCCGCCAGGTGCTCCGAGCGGACCGCGGCGGCGCCGAGCGTGAAGTAGGCGAGCTTCTCCGGCCCCATCGACTCCAGCAGGTCCACGGTCCCGGTGAACGTGCCGCCCCCGTCCGCGTCGTGGACCAGGGCCGCGTCCTCGAACGACTCCGGCCGGATGCCGGCGATGACCTCGCGCGGCACGTCCCGGCCCCGCGCGGCCTGGCCCAGCCGGCCGCGCAGCGGGATGTCGCCGATGGCCGTGCGCAGCGCGCCCTCCTCCAGGCGCGCCGGCAGGACGTTCATCGACGGCGAGCCGATGAACCCGGCCACGAACAGGTTGCGCGGGTGGTCGTAGAGCTCCTGCGGCGGCCCGATCTGCTGGATGAGCCCGGCGCGCATGATGACGATCCGGTCGCCGAGGGTCATGGCCTCCGTCTGGTCGTGGGTGACGTACACGGTGGTCGTGCCGAGGCTCTTCTGCAGCCGCGAGATGGACGTGCGCATCTGCACCCGCAGCTTGGCGTCCAGGTTGGAGAGCGGCTCGTCCATGAGGAACGCCTTGGGGTCGCGCACGATGGCCCGGCCCATCGCCACGCGCTGCCGCTGCCCGCCGGACAGGGCCGCGGGCTTGCGGTCCAGGTACGGGGCGAGGTCGAGCAGCCCGGCGGCCCGCTCCACCCGCTCCTGGATCGCCGCCCTGTCCATCTTGGCGAGCTTGAGCGGGAAGGCGATGTTCTCGCGGACCGTCATGTGCGGGTAGAGCGCGTACGACTGGAAGACCATCGCGATGTCACGGTCGCGCGGCGCCTTCTCGTTCATGCGGCGCCCGTCGATGCGCAGCTCGCCGTCGGTGATGTCCTCCAGGCCCGCGATCATGTTGAGGGTGGTGGACTTGCCGCAGCCCGACGGCCCGACGAGGATCACGAACTCGTGGTCGGCGATGCGGAGGTCGAAGTCGTCGACGGCCACGGTGCCGTCGGCGTACCTCTTGGTGATGTGGTCGAGCACGATCTCAGCCATGGCGTCGCGTCATCCCTTCACCGCCCCGGAGGTCAGCCCGGCCACGATCCGCCGCTGGAAGAACAGCACGAAGATCACGATGGGGATGGTGATGACCACGGCCGCCGCCGAGATGGAGCCCGTCGGGTCCTCGAACTGGCTGCTGCCGGTGAAGAACGAGATCGTCGCCGGCGCGGTCCTGGCGGCGTCGGAGGAGGTCAGGGAGATGGCGAACAGGAAGTCGTTCCAGCAGAAGATGAACGCGAGGATCGCGGTCGTCACCATGCCGGGCGCCGCGAGCGGCACGATCACCTGCCAGAACGCCTGGAACGGCGTCGCGCCGTCCATCTTGGCCGCCTTCTCCAGCTCCCACGGGATCTCGCGGAAGAACGCCGACAGCGTGTAGATCGTCAGCGGCAGCGCGAACGTGATGTACGGGATGATGAGCCCCGGCCAGGTGTTGAACAGCCCGAGCGCCCGCTCGATCTGGAACAGCGGGCTGACCAGGGAGATCTGCGGGAACATCGCGATCAGCAGCGACACGCCGATGAGCAGCCGCTTGCCGGGGAAGGCGAGCCGGGCGACGGCGTAGGCGGCCATGGTGCCGAACACGATGGCGACGAGCGTGGAGATCAGCCCGATCCCGATGGAGTTGATCAGGCCGCGCACGAAGTCGGTGTTGGCGAAGATGCCGGTGTAGTTGTCGATCGTCCACCTGCGCGGGATGAACGAGCCGTCGGTGAACGTGCTGGGATCCTTGAACGACAGCGACGCGATCCACAGCACCGGGATCATCGCGTACAGGACGACCACGACGTTGGCGACGGTCCAGCCGGAGACGTTCCGGCGGCCGGCCTCCATCACCGCTCGCTTCCGGGCGCGGCCGTGCCGAACCCCAGGATGAAGATCACCGCGATGATCGCGACGGTGACGAGGATGAGCACGGACATGGTGGAGCCGATGCCGAGGTTCAGACCGCCGATGAGGTTGTGGTAGGCGCTGACCGAGACGGAGGAGGTGTTCTGGGAGCCGTTGGTCAGCACGTAGATGTTGTCGAAGATGCGGAACGCGTCGAGCGTGCGGAACAGCAGCGCGACCAGGATCGCCGGCTTCATCAGCGGCAGCGTCACCCGCGTGAACCGCTGCCAGCGACCGGCCCCGTCCATCGACGCGGCGCGCAGCAGCTCCTCGGGCACCACGGCCATGCCGGCCATGAGCAGCAGCGCCATGAACGGCGTGGTCTTCCACACCTCCGCCAGGATGATGATCGCGATGGCCGGGCCGCGCTCGGTCAGCGGGGCCGTCCCCTCGGGCAGCAGGCCGGCCAGCCAGCCGGTGGCGGGCGTCCAGGCGTACTTCCAGCCGTAGGCGGCGGCGACCGTGACGATCCCGTACGGGATGAGCACGACCGTGCGGACCAGGCCGCGCCCGACCAGCGCCCGGTACATCGCGAACGCCAGCAGCATGCCGAGCACCAGCTCGATCGCGACGCTGACGACGGTGATCACCAGGGTCACCCAGAAGGCGTTCCACCACACGGAGCTGGTCAGCACGGTGGCGTAGTTGGACAGGCCGACCCAGGCCCTGGCGGCGGGGAAGCGCAGGTCGTAGCGCTGCAGCGAGAGCAGCACCGAGTAGACGATCGGCCAGCCGGTGACCACCACCATGACGAACGCGGCGGGCGCGCACAGCAACAGCCCGAGCCGCCGCTCGGCCCGCTGTCCCTCGGTGAGCGGCCGGCGCCCGTCCTTGGCCGTCGCGCTCACGGGAGCACCCCCTGGCTGCGCAGCGCGAGGGAGATCTGCTCGCGCAGCCCGGCGAGCGTGACGGGCGGGTCGACGGAGGCGGGCGGCGACAGCGCCGCGGAGATCGTCGTGGAGACGTTCTGGTACGTGGGCGTCTTGGGCCGGGGCGCGGCCGTCCTCAGCGCGTCGAGGATGGCCTGGCGCATCGGGTACGGCCCGGCCATGGCGGGGTCCCGGTACACCGCCTCGATGGTGGGCGGCAGCCCGTCCTTGACCGCGGCGATGCGCTGGCTGACCGGGTCGCGCAGGCACAGCGCCGCCTGGAACGCCTGCTCGGGGTGCCGCGAGTACGAGCTGACCGCGAAGTTGCCGCCGCCCAGCGGCGAGGCGCCCGCGCCGCGGATGCCCGGGTAGGGCGCCCACTTGAAGTGCGGCAGCAGCTCCGGCTTGTTGGCGGCCATCGAGGCGTACACGAACGGCCAGTTCACCTCGAACGCGGCCCGGCCGCCCTCCATGGCCAGCCGCGCGGAGTCCTCCTGCGTGTTGGACAGCGACGGGTCGGCGGCCGGGGAGCGGGCGTAGTCGCGCATCGCCGTGAGCGCCTCCAGGGCGGGCGGCCCGAGCGCCACCCGGGTGCCGCCGGGGTCGAGGATGCGCCCGCCGGCGGAGGCGACGAGGCTGTTGAACCAGACGACCAGGCCCTCGTACTGGGCGCCGGTCACCTCGCCGTAGTGCGGCTTGCCGCGCGCCGCCAGGCCGGCGGCGGCGCTCGCCATCTCGCCCCACGTGCGGGGCGCCCGCGGCACCAGGTCGGAGCGGTACCACAGGAGCTGCACGTTGGTGTTGTACGGCGCCGCGTACAGCCTGCCCCGCCAGGTGGCGGTGTCGAGGGGCTTGGCCAGCGTGCCCGCGCGGGCCAGCCGGGCGTGCTCGCCGGTCCACTCGCGGATCCAGCGGGCCTCGGCCAGCTCGGCCGTCCAGGTGACGTCGAGGCCGAGCACGTCCAGGCCGGGGTCGGCGGCGGCGAGCCGGCGCACGAGCTGCTCGCGCTGGCCGTCGGCGTCGCGGGGCAGGGTGTTGAGCAGGATGCGGTAGCGGCCGCGGGCCTGGACGTTGCAGCGGGCGACGATGGCGGCGAGGTTCTCCTGCGGCGCGTTGTAGAGGTTGACCAGCGGGACGCTCCGGCCGCCCGCGCCGGAGCAGGCGGCCGGCAGGAACACGGCCCCCGCCAGCAGCACGGCCGCGGCCCCCCGTCTCCCGGTCCTCCTCGTCACGGTCAGGGCCTACCCGCCTGCCTGCGCATATCACCATGAGTAGTCAATCGCCTGCCAAAAGTACGATCGATTCGCCCACAAAGGACGGTCGGGCCTGTCCGAACGCCGTCGTGGTGGATCGTGAAGTGTCGATCGCGCTTTTCGTGGTCGTGCCACCATGCTGAACACGAGCCGGTCGGCGCCCTTGACGGCCGGGGCGGCCGGTCCATAGGGTCACCTGAAGGTTGGAAAGCGCTTACCAAGGCCGGAGGAGCACTGTGGGATCCCGCGAACACTGGGTGTCGGTGGCGGATCGGCTGCTGGAGGCCGTGGTCCCCTACGCCACCCCGGGCTTCGCCCAGTACCGGCTGCCGGGCCGCACGAGCGCCTCCGGCCCCGAGTCCGACGGGCTGGAGGGGTTCGCGCGCACGTTCCTGCTCGCCGCGTTCCGCGCCGCCGGCGACCCCGAGGCCGCTCCCGGCGGGCTGCTGGAGCGGTACGCCGAGGGCCTGGCCCACGGCACCGACCCCGGCCACGAGCACGCCTGGCAGCCCATCGCCGACCACCACCAGACGATCGTGGAGGCCGCCTCGATCGCGCTGGCCCTGCACGAGACGCGGGAGCTGCTGTTCGACCGGCTCGACCCGGCCGTGCAGGAGCGCGTGGTCGCCTGGCTGGGCGGCATCGTCGGCAAGTACGCCCCGCCGTGCAACTGGGTGCTGTTCAAGGTGATCGTGGAGCAGTTCCTCGCCAACGTGGGCGGCCCCCACGACCCCGCCGAGATCCAGCGGCACCTGGCCGACATCGAGCCGTGGTACGTCGGCGACGGCTGGTACACCGACGGCGCGGGCCAGAACTACGACTACTACTGCGGCTGGGCCATGCACCTGTACACGCTGTGGTGGACCCGGATGTCCGGGGCCGACCCGGGCGTGTACCGCGAGCGGCTGCGCACGTTCCTGGAGACGTACCAGCACCTGTTCGCCACGGACGGCGCGCCGATGCACCAGGGCCGGTCGCTGACGTACCGGATGGCGACCGTGGCGCCGTTCTGGGTCGGCGCGATCTTCGACGCCACGCCGCTGTCCCCCGGCCGGACCCGGCTGCTGGCCGACCGGACCCTCGGCCACTTCGAGCGCCACGGGACCCCGGGCGCCGACGGGCTGCTCAGCCTCGGCTGGCACCGGCCCTTCCTGCCCGTGACGCAGCCCTACTCGGGCCCGGCCTCGCCGTACTGGGCCAGCAAGGGCTTCGCCGGCCTGCTCCTCGGCCCCGATCACCCCGTCTGGACCGAGCCCGCCGGGGAGGCCGGCGACTCCGGCGACCGGGAGGACCTGACGCTGGCGATGCCCGCGCCCGGCTGGCTGCTGCACCGCTCCGGCGGCGTCGTGCGCCTGATCAACCACGGCAGCGACCACAACAACCGCGACAGCTCCGTCGACGACCCGCACTACGCCAAGTTCGCCTACTCCACGCACACCGCTCCCGAGACCGGCGACGAGGGCCGGGCCGCGAACATCGACGGCCACCTCACCGTCACCCGCCCCGACGGGAGCGCCACGCGACGGCGGCGCATCGACCGGCTCGTGGTGACCGACCGGCTCGCCGCCTCCCGGTACTTCGACGGCGAGGTCGCGGTCGAGACCGCGTCGGTGGTCGACGGGCCGTGGGAGGTGCGCGTCCACCGCGTCGCCGCGCCCGAGGGCAGCGCCGTCCGCGACGGCGGCCACGCCCTGGCGGGCGACGAGCCGTGCGCCACCCGGCTCGACGGCCTGGAGTCCCGCGTCTCCTCGGGCGCGCTGGTCAGCTCCATCACCGGCCTGCACGGCTGGTACGGGGCCCGGGTCGCGGCCCGTACCGGCCAGAACGCCGTCGGCGAGCACTCGGCGACGCCGTACCTGGTGGGCGATCACCCGGGCGGGCAGGCCCTGTACGCCGCGGCGGTGTGGCTGGGTCCGGGCGAGCCGTCGACGCCGCCGCCCGTCGTGGAGCCGGTACGCGACGGCTTCACGTGGAAGGACGCGGAGGGCGGCCGGATCGAGGTCCGGCTGGGCCGCAGCCCGGGCTACGTCCGCGAGCACCCCTCGGGAGAGCGCGTCACCTGGCCGGCCTCATAACCACCCATTGCGGACGGGCCCTGGCCGCTTTGCGTGCCATCCTCGGGCCATGGCCAGTACGCCGTCCCGCATGATCCGCCTGTTGTCCCTGCTGCAGACCTGCCGTGGCTGGCCGGGGCCCGAGCTCGCCGCCCGGCTGGGGGTCAGCCCGCGCACGCTGCGCCGTGACATCGACCGGCTGCGCGAGCTGGGCTACCCGGTGCGGGCCGCACCGGGTACGGGCGGCGGCTACCGGCTGGAGGCGGGCAGGGCGATGCCGCCGCTGGTGCTCGACGACGAGGAGGCGGTCGCCATCGCGATCAGCCTGCGCACAGCCGCGGGCGGCACGGTGGCCGGCATCGAGGAGACGTCGGTGCGCGCCCTGGCCAAGCTGGAGCAGGTGCTGCCCGGCCGCCTGCGCCGGCAGGTCAACGCGTTGCAGAGCTACACGGTGCCGCTGGTCTCCCAGGGGCCGGCCGCCGACCCGGACGTGCTGACGGTCATCGCGCAGGCGTGCCGCGACCACGAACGGCTCGGGTTCGCCTACCGCAAGCGCGACGGCGACGGCGGGACGCGGCTGGTGGAGCCGTACCGGCTGGTCCATCTGGCGCGCAAGTGGTACCTCGTGGCCTGGGACGCGGGCCGCGAGGACTGGCGGACGTTCCGGGCCGACCGGATGGCGTCGCCGCGGCCGGCCGGGCAGCGCTTCCGGCCCAGGGAGCTGCCCTCGCCGGACATCGCCCGGTACGTCGCCGAGTCCGTCACGGCCTCGCTGGCGCGGCACCGGGCCGTGGTCACGCTGCACGCGCCGTTCGCCGCGGTGGCGGAGCGGCTGCGCCCCCAGGACGGGGTCCTCACGGTGGTGGACGAGCACACCTGCCGCCTGCACACGGCGGCCGACTCGCTGCAGTGGCTGGCGCTCACGCTCGGCATGTTCGACGTGGACTTCGAGGTCCACGAGCCGCCGGAGCTGATCGCGTACATCCGTGCCCTGACCACCCGGCTGTCCCGCGCCACCCCCGCCTGACGCGCCCTCCCTGTCCCGCTCGGCCGGTTATTCGCTCGCGGCCGCGGCGGCGGGCCTGCCAGGGTGAGGGCATGACGCGAGGAACCGTGAAGTTCTGGAAGGCCGAGAAGGGCTGGGGTGCGATCTCCTCCCCCGAGCTCCCGCCGGGCCGTGACGCCTGGGGGCACTTCAGCGACGTCGTCGGCGACGGCTACCGGGTGCTGGAGGAGGGGGACGAGGTCGAGTTCGACGTGGAGCAGCGCCGCCAGGACAGCTTCGAGTACGTGGCGCTCAACATCCGCAAGCTGTGAGCCGAGGTCAGGCGCCGGGGCAGCCGCAGGTTCCGCCGGGCCACACCGCCGAGGTGAGCACCTCGTGGCGGTCCGCGCCCTCGCCCGTCTGGAGGGCGTCGAGGAGGATGCGCACCGCGACCCGGCCGATCTGCTCCATCGGCTGCCGTACCGTCGTCAGGTGCGGCGTGATCAGGCGTCCGGCCAGTATGCCGTCGAAGCCCGTCACCGCCACCTGGGACGGCACTCCGATCCCCTCGCTCCGGAGCACGTCGATCGCGACGAGAGCCTCCTGGTCGGTCGCGCACACCAGGACCCGTGGGAGGGGCGGGCCGCCGAGCAGGGAGCGGACGGTGTCGACGGTCGTCTGGTCGTCGCCCGGGTGGCTGCTCAGCGGAGGGGGCGGGGCGATCCCCGCCTCGTGGAGGGCCTGGGAGAAGCCCTCGTAGCGGGCCACGAACTCCGGGGTGCCCAGCTCGCCGAGGTAGGCGAAGTGCCGGTAGGCGTGGTCGGCCAGCAGGTGCCGCGTGAGCCGGGCCATGGCGTCACGGTTGTCGACGTAGACCGTGTGCATGCCCTCACGCCTGATCTCCCCGCCGAGCTCGACGACGGGTATCCGGGCCGAGATCTGCTCCAGCAGGGTGCCCGGCGCGGCGCCGGCGAAGGCGATGAGGCCGTCCACGCGCCCCGCGACGTCGATGACGCTCGGCAGATGCCCCGGGTTGCGGCCTGACCCGAGCATCAGGGCGTAACCACGCCGCCGGCACTCCAGCTGGACGCCGCGCTGGACCTCGTCGGAGTACAGCGGGAACAGCCGCCCGTCGGGAACGCGCGCCGCGTCGTGGGAGGAGGAACCCTCCTCGGCCGGCTCGAGGAGGTAGTCGAACGCGTACAGCCCCAGCGCCCCCGTCTTCCCCTTGGCGAGGCCGCGGGCGTTGGCGCTCGGCACGTAGCCGATGGAGTCCGCGGCGCGCAGGACCGCCCGCAGGGTCTCCGACTTCACGCGCTCCGGCTTGGTGAACGCGAAGGAGACCGTCGCGATCGACACCCCAGCGAGCTGGGCGACGTCGTAAACCGTCGGGCGTCTCGCCACGTCCGCTCCTCCCCCGGCGACGATCCCATGCCGGATCCGATGCCGTATCCATGCCGGGTCCGATCCGTGGTCCGATCCGGGTCGGCAGTCGGTTTCCGCCGTAACAGTACTGGATCACCGGCGGCCCGGACCGCCATAACGGTCGGGTGGGTTCGCTGGTGAGAGTGCTTGCCACCGTAAATGTTATGCGCTTAGATTACCGCACCGCACGGAGTCCAGCCAGCACATGAGCACGATCGTGCGCCCCGTAGCAACCCCCCATGCACGAAGGGGAACGACAGATGATCCGAAGGAACCTGGCGGCGGCCACGGCCGTCACCGCGACGCTCGCCCTGGCGCTCAGCGGCTGCGGACGCTCGAACGACCGCCCGCAGAGCGACGCACCGGCGAGCCGCCTGACGAACGGCCCGGCCACCGGCACCATCACCGTCTGGGCGCAGGGCACGGAGGGTGAGGCGCTCGCCGGCTTCCTCAAGCCCTTCAAGGACAAGAACCCCGGCGTCGACGTCAAGGTCACCGCCATCCCGTGGGACTCGGCGCAGAACAAGTACCAGACGGCCATAGCCGGGGGGACGACTCCCGACATCGGCATGCTGGGCACCGACTGGATGCCGACGTTCGCGTCGGCGCTGCGCCCGGCGCCCGCCGACATCGACACCGGCGACATCTTCCCGGTCTCGCTCCAGACCACCGACATCGGCGGCGCGCGCCTGGGCGTGCCCTGGTACGTGGAGACCCGGGTGCTCTTCTACCGCACCGACCTGATGAAGAAGGCGGGGTTCGACAGCTTCCCGAAGGACTGGCAGGGCTTCAAGGCGCTCGCGGCGGCGTACCAGGACAAGGCCGGCGCCAAGTACGGCGTCACGCTTCCCTCCGGAGGATGGAACGCGTTCCTGAACAATCTGCCGTTCGTGTGGTCGAACGGGGCCGACTTCATGAACGCCGACCAGACCAAGTGGACCTTCGACACCCCCAGAACGGTCGAGGCCCTCGAGTACCTGAGCGGCTTCTTCAAGGAGGGCATCGCCAACAAGAACCCGGACGCGGAGACGGGCTCCACCGCCTCCGCCTTCGTCAACGGCTCCGTCCCGATGTTCATCAGCGGCCCCTGGGACATCCCGGGACTGAAGACCGCGGGCGGCGCCGGATTCGAGGACAAGTTCGCGGTGGCCCCGATCCCGGCCCCGCCGGGCGGGACGTCCACCTCGTTCGCGGCGGGCGCCAACCTCGCCGTGTTCAAGAACTCCAAGAACCCGGACGCGGCGTGGAAGCTGGTGCAGTGGCTCACACAGCCCGACGTCCAGGTCGAGTGGTTCAAGACCGTCAACGACCTCCCGTCGCGGCAGTCGGCGTGGAAGGACCCCGCGCTGACCGCCGACCCGAAGGTGTCCGTGTTCGGTGAGCAGCTCAAGAGCACGAAGACGGCTCCGGTCCTGACCACGTGGACGCAGGTGTCGGCGGCGGCCGACACGGAGATCGAGCGGGTGTTCCGCGGCGGCAAGAGCCCGCAGGACGCGGTCCGGCAGCTCCAGTCCACCGCGGACTCGCTGGGGACCGGCGAGTAGGCATGGCCGTGACCCGAGCCGCGGGCACCGGGGCGCCCTCGCGCTCCGCCGGCGACGACCCGGGCAGGGCGCGTCGCCGGCGGATGACGGCGGTGGCCTACCTGTTCGCCCTGCCGTTCGTCCTGAGCTTCGCCGTCTTCATGGTGTTCCCGCTCGTCTCCTCGTTCGTGATGTCCTTCACCGACTTCCGCAACAGCGACATCGAGAACCCGCTGGCCGTCGAGTTCGTCGCGGTGGACCAGTACGTCCGGCTGTTCGAGAACCAGCAGTTCGTACGGTCGCTGCTGAACACCGTGTACTTCGTGGCGGCGGGCATCCCGCTCACGATGATCGTCGCCCTGGCCCTCGCCGTGGCGCTCAACAACGGGATCACCCGGTTCCGCACGGCGTTCCGCGTCGGCTTCTACGCCCCCGTGATCACCAGCATCGTGGCGGTCGCGGTGGTGTGGCGGTTCATCCTGCAGCCGGACGGCCTGCTGAACACCGTGCTCGGCGCCCTCGGGGTGCACGGCCCGGACTGGCTCAACGACCCGCTCTGGTCGATGCCCGCCATGATCCTCATGGCCGTCTGGCGGAACATGGGCACCCTTATGATCATCTTCCTCGCCGGGCTCCAGGGCATCCCCGCCAACGTCCTGGAGGCGGCCTCGGCCGACGGGGCCGGCGCGTGGCAGCGCTTCGCCCGGGTGACGCTCCCGATGCTGCGCCCGACGCTGCTCCTCGGCGCCGTGCTGCTGTCCGTGGGGTTCCTGCAGTTCTTCGAGGAGCCGTTCGTCATGACGAAGGGAGGCCCGCTGGACTCCACGCTGTCGATCAGCTACTTCACCTACAACCAGTTCGGGTTCGGCAACTACGGCACCGCGTCGGCGGCCAGCTACGTGCTCTTCGTCGCCATCGCGCTGCTGAGCGTCGTGCAGTTCCGAGCCTTCCGCACCAAGGAGTGACCCGTGACGACACAGTCCCCACGACGGCGGATCAGCGCGGGCCGGACCCTCGTGTACGTCGTCCTCGTCGCCGCCGTCGTGGCCACGCTCGTCCCGTTCGCCTGGATGTATCTCGGCTCGGTGAAGACCCAGTCCGAGCTGCTGAGGCGCCCGCCCACGTGGTGGCCCGAGACGTTCACGCCGGACAACTTCGGGACGTGGTTCGGCCGGCTGAACTTCCCGACGTTCTTCGTCAACAGCGTCGTCGTGGCCGGCTTCACGGTCCTCGGGACGCTCCTGTTCTGCTCCATGGTCGGCTACGCGCTGGCGAAGCTGGACTTCGCCGGCAAGCGCGTCGTCTTCGTGCTCGTCCTGACCACGCTCATGGTCCCCGGAGTCGTCACGTTCGTCCCGCTGTTCGTCGTGGTCAGCAAGCTCGGGATGGTCAGCACCTATCCCGCGCTGATCCTGCCGTTCCTCGCGGGACCGATGGGCGTCTTCCTCATGCGCCAGTTCATCAGCGAGATACCCGACTCGCTCATCGAGGCCGCCCGCATCGACGGCGCCGGTGAGGTGCGCATCTTCGCGCGCGTCATCCTCCCCCTCTGCGGCCCGGCGCTGGCGACGCTCGCCATCCTCACCTTCCTCGGCTCGTGGAACAACTTCCTGTGGCCGCTCGTGGTCGCGCAGACCGAGGACATGTACACGCTCCCCGTCGCGCTCTCCCTGTACTCGGTGGGGCAGAACGCGACGAACTACGGGGTCCTGCTGGCCGGCTCCGTGCTCGTCATCACTCCCGTGCTGCTGCTCTTCGTGGCCCTGCAGCGCTACTTCATCCAAGGAATCGCGGCGACCGGAATCAAATGACCACCTTCGAAGCATCCCAGGACCGGCGCCGCGAGGTCGCCGGCACGCATCCCGTCATCGGCGGGTTCCATCCCGACCCGAGCGTCTGCCGGGTGGGCGAGGACTACTACCTGGTCAACTCCTCGTTCGAGTACTCCCCCGGCGTCCCGGTCTGGCACAGCGCCGATCTGGTCCGGTGGACCCAGATCGGCAACGCCCTGACCGGCGCCGGTCGGTTCCGGGCGGGACAGGCGGGCGCGAGCAGGGGCATCTACGCTCCGACGCTGCGTTTCCGCGCGGGCCGGTTCTGGCTGATCACGACGGACGTCTCCTCGGGCGGCGGCCAGTTGCTGACGTCGGCGACGGACCCGGCCGGCCCGTGGGCCCCGGCCGTGGTGATCGACGGCCTGGAGGGCATCGACCCGGATCTGGCCTGGGACGACGACGGCACCTGCTACGTCACGTACTGCTCGACGCGGCCCGGCATGGAGGGCATCGCCCAGGCCCGCGTCGACCTGGAGCGGGCGGTGGCGCTGGAGGAGCCGAGGCTGGTGTGGCGGGGAACCGGCCTGGCCTTCCCCGAGGCGCCCCATCTCTACCGGCGCGACGGCTGGTGGTACCTGATGATCGCCGAGGGCGGCACGGAGCGCGGTCATGGCGTCTGCGTCGCCCGCTCCCGCAACGCCGAGGGCCCGTTCCAGCCCGCCCCCGCCAATCCCGTCTTCTCGCACCGCAGCACCACCCATCCGGTGCAGAACACGGGGCACGCCGACCTCGTCGAAACCCCCGACGGGGGGTGGGCGGCGGTGTACCTCGGCGTCCGCCCGCGCGGGACGACGCCGATGTTCCACGTCAACGGGCGCGAGACGTTCCTGGCCGGTGTGGACTGGATCGACGGGTGGCCCCGCTTCGACGAGGACCGTTTCGCCTGCGAGATCCCCGACCGCTCGTTCGTGGACACGTTCGCCGGACCCGGGCTCCACCCGCGCTGGGTCTCCCCCGGCGCCCCCCTCCAGGAGTTCGTCACCGCCACCGGGCCCGGGGTGACGCTGGCCCCGGCGACCTGCCCCAGCGGGAACGTCAGCGCCCTGATGGCCCGCGTGACCGACGAGCGCTGGCGCCTGGACGTCACGCTGGACACCTCCGGCGGCGCGGCCGGCGTCCTGCTGCGGCTCGACGACCAGCACTGGTGCGAGCTGCGAGCCGCGGACGGCTCCGCGCACGCGGTGCTGCGCATCGGCCCGCTGGAGTCCCGCGTCGGCGAGGCCGCGACCGGCCTCGGCCCGGCGCCGACGGTACGGATCGCGTCGGAGCCCCCCACCCACGGCGGCCCCGACGACATCGCGCTGTCGGTGGTCCGCGACGGCCGCGGCGTGACGCTCGCGCGCTTCGACGGCCGGTACCTGTCGACCGAGGTGGCCGGCGGGTTCACCGGCCGGACCGCCGGCGTCCGCGCCCTCAGCGGCACCGTCCACGTCGGCTCCGTCCGGTACGAGGCCGACGACGCCTACGCCGGCCCCCGGCCATGACGAAGCGGTTCGGGATCATCCGCGCGCGCGAGCTGTCATGAGCCGTGCAGGTGGGCGCGCTGCCCGTCGTGGTCGAAAATGGTGAGGATCTCCACGGGGCCGTCGTGAGCGCCGATGGCGTGCGGCACCATGGTGGAGAACTCGGCCGCGTCGCCCGCCGAGACCAGGATGACGCGCTCGCCCAGGTGCAGCCGGGCCGTGCCGGACAGGACCGTGAACCACTCGCGGCCCGGGTGCACCCCCAGGTGGTCGGGCCCGGCCGGCCGGTCCGGGGTGATGCGCATCTTCGCCACGGTCACGCCGTGCAGGGTGCGTTCGCGGGACAGCAGCCAGGTCGTCAGCCCCGGCGAGTCGCAGGGCTGCGGCCGGATCACGACGTCCTCGTCCTCGGCGGACTCGACGAGCTGGTCGAGCGTCGTGTCGAGCGCCCGGGCGATCGGCACGAGCTGGTCGAGGGCGATCCTGCGGTGCCCGGTCTCGATGCGGCTCAGGGTGGAGGGGCTGAGGTGACAACGGGCGGCGAGGGCGTCCAGCGACCAGCCGCGAGCCACGCGCAGGCCCCGGATGCGCCGGCGGATCAGGCTCTCCAAGGCGACTTCTTGCGTCATGCGCAAGAGTGTATGTCTTGGGCGCAGGGACCGCCTAGCGTGAAGCGCATGACACACCACTCACGGTCCCACCAGCACGATCACTCTCACCGCCATCACGACGACGGGCATCACGGCGACGGGCATCACGACGACGGGGCCGGGCTGGCGGAGCTGCTGGACCTGGACGCGGAGCTGCTCGGCCCGTACCTCGACGAGGTGACCGCGTGGGTGGCGCGGCACGCCCCGGACGGGCCCCGGACGGTCGCCGACCTCGGCGCCGGGACCGGCACCGGGACTCTGGCACTCGCCCGCCGCTTCCCGAAGGCGGACGTGGTCGCGGTCGACAAGTCGGCGCCGATGCTCGAACGGGTGCTGGCCAAGGCGCGCGGGCACGAGGCGGCGGACCGGGTACGCGCGGTGCGGGCCGACCTGGACGTCGCGTGGCCCGGGATCGGCGCGCTGGACGTGGCGTGGGCGGCCTCGTCGCTGCACGAGGTCGCCGACCCGGACCGGCTGATCCGCGACGTCCACGCCGCCCTGAACCCCGGCGGCCTGCTGGCGGTCGTCGAGATGGACGACCTGCCGCGTTTCCTGCCCGACGACCTCGGACTGGGTCGCCCCGGCCTGGAGTCACGCTGGCACGAGGCCGCGGCACGGGCCGGCTGGAACTCCCACCCGGACTGGCGGACGTCCCTGGAGCGGGCCGGCTTCCAGATCGCCGAGCAGCGGGTCTTCACCATCGAGGCGGATCCGGCGCTGCCGGACGTCGGGCGGTACGCGCACGCCTACCTGAGCCGCATCCGCTCCGCCCTCGACCCCCTGCTGGCCGCCGACGACCTCGACGTGCTCGACCACCTGCTGGCCGACGACACCCCCGGCTCGCTCCTGCGCCGCCGGGACCTGACCGTCCGCGGCACCCGCACCGCCTGGGCCGCCCGCCGCCCCTCCGGCCGCTGAGGCACGGCCGCACCTGATCCGCAGACGACCGCCCGCCCCCGTCCGGCGAGCCGCGAGGCCGTGTACCGTACGCCCATGAACTCGGGCGGCGCGCGGCCGGTGACGGAGCTGGACCTGAAGCTGGACGACGGCACCACCCTGCACGTCTACGACACCGGCGGGGACGACTCCCCCGGCCTCCTCCCCGTCCTGTGGCACCACGGCACGCCGAACATCGGCGCGCCTCCCCGGCCGCTCCTTCCCGCCTCGGAGCGGCTCGGCATCCGCTGGGTGTCCTACGACCGGCCCGGATACGGCGGCTCCACACCGGCCCCGGGCCGGGACGTGGCCTCGGCGGCCGCCTACACCTCGGCCGTGGCCGACGCGCTGGGAATCGGCCGGTTCGCGGTCATGGGCCATTCCGGCGGCGGCCCGCATGCCCTGGCCTGCGCCGCCCTCCTGCCGGAGCGCGTTCTCGCCGTGGTCAGCGTGGGCGGCCTGGCCCCGTTCGGCGCCGACGGGCTCGACTGGTTCGCCGGCATGCACGCCTCCGGCATGGCGTCGCTGCGGGCGGCCGCCGAGGGACGCGCCGCCAAGGAGGCGTACGAGGCCACCGCCGAGTACGACCCGGACATGTTCACGGCGGCGGACCACGCCGCGCTCTCCGGCTCGTGGTCCTGGTTCGGCGAGGTCGTCGGCCCGGCGGTCGAGAACGGCCCGGCCGCGCTCATAGACGACGATCTCGCCTATGTCGCCCCCTGGGGCTTCGACGCGGCCCACATCACCGCGCCGGTCCTGCTGGCCCACGGCGGCCAGGACCGGGTCGTGCCCAGCTCGCACGGCCGGTGGCTGGCCGGCCGCTGCCCCCGGGCGGAGCTGCGGCTGTCCCCCGAGGACGGGCACCTCTCCATCCTCACATCCGCCCCGGCGGCCCTGGAGTGGCTCCGGGCCCGCTGATCAGCACATATCCCAGTTTGTCACCGCGATCCTCTAGTGTCCCGGGCAGTTGATCAAGCCCGACCCTGGAGAGCACGGACATGACGTACCTGGAGCTGTCGGAAGACGACGGCGGATCGCACAAGTTCTACGAGGTGATCGTGTCCGGCGCCCAGGTGACGATCACCTACGGGCGCATCGGCGAGGCCGGCCAGACGAAGGTCACCGGCTTCCCCACCGAGGCCAAGGCCCAGGCGGCGGCCGCCAAGAAGATCAGCGACAAGATCCGCAAGGGGTACGCGCCGGCTGTCCGCGGCGTGCGCCAGCGGCGGGCGATCACCCGCCGGGCGGTCACCAGCAGCCGCTCCACCGCCCGGCAGGCCCCGGTCCTGTGGCGCTTCGCCAGCGGCGCCGCCGCGTTCGGCATCTTCGTGGACGCCGAGCGCTGCTGGGTCGGCAACCAGCGCGGCGACGCCTACACCGTCACCCACTCCGGCACCGTCACCAACCAGTACCGCCTGCCCGACGGCGTCAAGTGCATCGTCGCCGACGACTTCTGGATCTACGCCGGCTGCGACGACGGCCGCGTGTACGACCTCAGCGGCAAGGTGCCGCGGGCCGCCTACGAGATCGCCGCGGACGTGGACATCTACTGGCTCGACATCCGCGACGGCATCCTCGGCGTCTCCGACCGCGCCGGGCGCATCACCACGATCGACTACGAGGACGAGTTCCAGTGGGCGCGCACCGGCCGCGGCGGTTCCGCCTGGATGGTCAGGTGCGACCAGGACTCCGTCTACCACGGCCACTCGAACGGCGTCGCCCGCTACGACGCCTCCGACGGCACCCTCGTGTGGGAGAACGCGTCGGCCGGCGGCGTGCTGTTCGGCTGGCAGGAGCAGCGGTCGGTCTACGCCGGCACCGCCCGCCGCACCGTCCACCGGCTGGCCAAGGACGACGGCCGCACCGAGGGGGTCTACCAGTGCGACGGCTACGTCTACTCCTGCGCCACCTCGCCCGGCGGCCGGCACGTCTTCGCCGGCGACAACCACTCCTCCGTGTACTGCTTCGACGCCTCCGGCGAGCGGCTGTGGAAGCTCGCCACCGGCTGCGGCTCGGCCCTGTCCATGCAGTTCCTCGACGACCGCCTCTACATCGTCACCACCGACGGGACGCTGGCCTGCATCGACGCCAGCGAGGCGGCCATCGCCGCGGCCCGCGAGGGCACGGTCCCGCAGCCCGTGGACGTCAAGGCCGCGGCCACGCTCACCCCGGTCGAGCCGTCGGTCGTGGTGGAGACCACCACGACCGCCGGCGAGGGAGTCGTCGTGGAGTGCACGCGCGAGGGCGACCGGCTGCGGGTGCGGGTGGCCAGCCCCGGCTACGAGCGGTGGAACGTCCAGTTCCCCAAGGAGATCCGTGAGGAGGGCGCCCGCTACCTGGTGGACGGCGTACGCCCGTCGGGCCGCGGCGGCTTCTACCGCGCCTACGGCGACATCCGCCGCCTCCTGTGACGGCACCGCCGAGCCGGTGCGCGTCCTGATCGACTTCCGGCAGGTTGCCGGGGCGGAGCCCGTAGCGCAGCGGGCGCCCGGCGGGCCGCCACCCCGACCAGGTACGTGCTCGGGGGCGGCATCGCCTCGCGGGTGAAGCGGGAACTCAACGCCATGGCCGCGGCACTGGGCGATCCGCTCCCGCGTCCGGCCGTCGCCGCGATCCGCAGCGTCCACCGGACCGGCCCGCTCCCGTGAGCCGCCCACCCTCTGACCGGGACAGGCGCGTACCGTCCCACGCCGCCGAGCCGCGTCAGGCTCCTTGTCGGCGGTACTTGCCAGGGGCGGTGCCGTACTGCCGCTTGAAGGCGTTGGCGAAGGCGAATTCCGAGGTGTAGCCGATCTGCTGGGCCACGACGCTCAGCGGGGCGTCGGAGTCACGCAGGAGCCGGGCCGCCGTGGTCATGCGCCACCAGGTCAGGTAGGTGAGCGGCGGCTGACCGACCAGCGCGGTGAAGCGCCGGGCGAAGGCCGCCCGGGACAGCCCGGCCCGCGATCCCAGCTCCTCCACCGTCCACTGCCGGGCCGGGTCGCGATGAAGGCAACCCAGAGCCGTGATGATCGCCGGGTCGCCGAGCGCCGCGGCCCAGCCGGTGGCGGCGCCGCGCTCGGGCTGCTCGGCGAACCAGGCGCGCAGGATGAACAGCAGAAGCACGTCGAGCAGTGCGGGCACGGCGGCGTCGGAGCCGAGACGGGAGTCCTCCAGCTCGCCGCCGAGGAGGTCGACGGCGGCGCGCAGCTCGGGGTGGCGGCCCCGCCGGGCCGGCAGGTGGACGATCCGCGGCAGCTCGTTCAGCAGGGGATGCGCGCGGGAGAGGTCGAACTGGTAGGCGCCGCACAGGGTCACGCTCGGAGCGCCCGAGCCCCGCACCGCGTCCGGCGGGAACTCGTCGCGTTGCCCGAAGTGGACGCCCTGCTCGTCGGGGGTGCAGAAGGGCTCGGTCAAGGGGGTTGAGGGGGTGTCGGCCAGTCCGTGGTCGACCGGCCCGGGAAGGAACACCACGTCGCCCGGGGCCAGCGCCATGGGGTCGCCGTCCGGTGGGAGCAGCCAGCAGGTGCCCTGCAGGATCACGTGGAAGGCGGCTCCCGGCACGGGGGGGTAGCGCCGGCCCCAGGGGGCGTGTCGTCGCACGCGCGCGGAGGCGGGGCGTCCGATGCGCATGGCCGCGATCACGTCACTGAGCACATCCATGAGGCCATCATAGGTCCATCGTCTATTTCAAGAGACGATGACGTATGAATACGAGATTCATGAGCATGGATCATCTCCACTGATCACTCTACGGTCAGATGTGCGAAAGGTGACCGCCCCTTCCCGGGCGAGGCGCCACCCCCTTCTTGCCCTACGGGAGAAACCGCATATGCCCCACGACGCCCCACCGGCTCACGCGTCGCGCTGGCGCGCGTTTGCCGTGCTCAGCGCCGTACAACTGATGATCATCATTGACTCCAGCATCGTGTACGTGGCGCTGCCGCCCATCCAGAACGACCTGGGCTTCTCCGCGGCCGGTCTGGCCTGGGTCGTCAACGCCTACATGATCGCCTTCGGTGGCTTGTTGCTGCTGTCCGGGCGGCTGGGCGACCTGATCGGCCGCAAGCACATGTTCGTCGCGGGCCTGGTCGTGTTCACCGCGGCCTCGCTGCTGTGCGGGCTGTCGGTAAGTCAGGAGATGCTGGTCGCCGCCCGGTTCGTTCAGGGAGCGGGCGGGGCGATGGCCTCGGCCGTGGTCATGGGCATCATCGTGACCCTCTTCCAGGAGCCACGCGAGATGGCCAGGGCGATCGGCGCGATCGGCTTCGTCGCTGCGGCCGGCGGCGCGATCGGCGGCACCGCCGGGGGCGTCCTGGCGCAGGCGGCCGGCTGGCACTGGATCTTCTTCGTCAACGCACCGGTCGGGGTCGTGGCCGCCGTGCTGGCCGTACGCCTGCTGGCCGCCGACCGCGGGCTCGGCCTCGCCGCGGGAGCCGACGTCGCGGGCGCGTTCCTGGTCACCGCGGGCCTGATGGCCGGCGTCTACACCATCGTGAAGGTCGAGGAGCACGGCTGGGGATCGGCTCACACGCTCGGCCTCGGCGCCCTGTCCATCGCCTTGCTCGCGGGGTTCGCCGCCCGCCAGGCCAGGGCCAGGAGCCCGCTGATGCCACTGCGCGTCTTCCGCTCGCGCAACCTGTCGGGCGCCAACCTCGTCCAGGTCCTGATGGTGGCGGGCATGTCGGGATTCCAGTTCCTCACCGTCCTGTACATGCAGCGGGTCCTGGGCTACGGCGCGGCCGCGACCAGCCTGGCGGGGCTGCCCATCGCGCTGGTGCTGGCGGTTGTCTCTCTCGGCCTGGCCCCGCGCCTGAACACCCGTCTCGGCCCGCGCGCCGTCCTGCTCACGGGTCTGACGCTCATCACGGCGGCGCTGGCGCTGTTCACGCGCAGCCCGGTGGGCGGCGGGTACGCGCTGGACGTCCTGCCGTCGATGGTGCTGCTCGGGGCGGGCGCGGGCCTGGCGATGCCCGCGGTCATGACACTCGCCATGTCGGGTGTCCATCCCGGCGACACCGGGCTCGCCTCCGGCCTGGCCGGAACAGGGGCGCAGGTCGGTGGCGCGCTCGGCCTGGCCGCCCTGGCGGCGCTGGCCTCGGGGCGCACCGACGCGCTGGCCGCCGGCGGGAACCGTACCGTCTCGGCACTGAACGCCGGCTACCACCTGGCGTTCGGCGTCGGCGCGGGCCTCCTCGTCATCGCCGTCCTCCTCGGCTTCGTCGTGCTACCCGCCGGCCCGGTCGGGCCGCGTCGGCCCCCCGCGGCCGGTGAGCATCCGGTCACGAGCAGCATGCATTCCTGAATCAGCTGAACGGAGAGAACAATCATGATCAAGGTAGCGATCGTCATCGGCAGCACCCGCCCAGGACGTAACGGGGAGAGAGTGGCTCGCTGGGTCCACGACCTGGCGGTCGAGCGCGGCGACGCCGAGTACGAAGTGGTGGACATCAAGGACTACGAGCTGCCGCATCTGGACGAGGTGATGCCTGCGGCGATGGGCCAGTACGCCCTCCCGCACACCCGCGAGTGGGCCGCGACGATCGCGTCCTTCGACGCCTACGTGTTCGTGACACCGGAGTACAACCACTCGACGTCGGGCGCGTTGAAGAACGCCATCGACTTCCTGTACGCCGAATGGAACAACAAAGCCGCCGGGTTCGTCGGCTACGGCAGCGCCGGCGGCACCCGCGCGGTGGAGCACCTGCGGCTGGTGATGGGCGAGCTCCAGGTCGCCGACGTGCGCGCCCAGGTCGCGCTGTCGCTGTTCACCGACTTCGAGCACTTCAGCGTCCTCAAACCGGCTGCCCAGCAGGAGGACGCGCTCACCGCCATGCTGGACCAGGTCGTCGCTTGGGGCGAGGCGTTGCGGCCCCTTCGCCGCTCCTCGTCAGGTACTGCCGGGTGAGGTGATCAGCGGCCCCGGCGTGGACGGGTGAGGATCGCGGCAAGCGCGTGGGTCACCCGCCGGTCGCCTCGGCGACGACCTCGCCCCGCGCGGAGACGATCATCGCCGGGCAGCGCGAGGCCTGGTCAGCGACGCCGGCGCTGATCACCAGCCCGGGTAGCGGTCCCACCAGGACGGCTCTTTCGGCGGTCCGTACCCGTCGCCAGCGGGTTGGTGGTGATCTGCGAGGACCAGATCGCGCGCGAGCGTGTCCATGACCCACACCAGCTCGACCGGCCGGACGTCGACGCCGTACAGCGCTCCGAGCAGGGCGCCGGCGGCCGCGGCGACGGAGTCACCGTCAGGCGCCGTGGCCGCGAAGGCCAAGGCCGCCCAGCCCTGCACGTAGGTCACGCCGCTCGACGCGGAAGAGACGCCCGCAGCTCATCCCGAGCTGCGGGCGAGCCGGCTCCAAGTACCCCCTGAACTGCATGAACGTCACCACGACAGAATTCGCGCCATCACGCCGAGCATGAATGATCGGCTGCTGCTGGCAACGTTCGTCGAAGGCGGATACCTTGATCTCAGATCACGCAAAGGGCCTCGGCGCTCGCTCTGGAGGAACCTTCATGCACATCAGGCGAGGCGTTTCAGCGGCGGTGCTGGCCGCCGGCGCGCTCACTGTCGGCTCGACCCCGGCTCACGCTATTCCTCCTCCCCCGCCAGGGGGTGACAACCTCCTCGTCATCAGCTACTACAGCGGGGAACAGCTCATCGGACAGCGCTGGTCCGGGTGCAGTCAGCCTCCGGGCGAATGGGGGACGCTGGAAGGCACGCAGAAAGTCTTCTTCACGCCCTGCTGAGCGGAAAGAGAAGGGGCTGCCCCGTCTGGCGCCTCAGCGCGAGAACGGTGACCTGTCACGTTCAGAGCGCAATGCATGCGAGAAACTGCTCAAACGGTTGGCGATGCAGGGAGGCGCACCCGGAGTGGCCTATGGCCGCTCCGGGGCATTGCGGAGGCCGACGAGCGTCCGCACGAAAGTCGCGGCCACCGCTGCGTCACGTCCCCAGACGCGGGCCGGCCGGTACTGCTCGACATCCTCGGCGCGCGACTCCTCCTCCGCTTGCGCCCGCCGCGGAAAACGTGAGCTCTGACGTGAGTGATGCCTGTCAGGTACACGCCTTGACGCGGGTGGCGAACACCCCACAGAAGCCGTTCACGTCCGTGGTCTCGCGAAAATCGCCTGCGCAGAGGACAGCCATGATCCACGCGAGCCACGGACTTCCCCGCATCCCTGGGTGACCGCCACGCGCCGCCATCACCCACCGTGATTGCCACCGGTATCGATCCGCCCACCATGAAGCAGGTCGCCAGGATCGGCTCGGCGCCCTGTGATTCATGGCCAAATCCGCCCGCCTTGGGAAGCCTCTCCTTTTCTCAGGATAACGGAGGCTCGTACATTGTGCATTTCTCCGGACAATTTCCCCCGAATTGCACCTTGACCATCGGACATCAAAGTCCGGCGGTGTCCTGCATGCCGGATGGGCGGCCAGCGTCAAATACCGACAGCCCTTGGTATGGAATCACAAGATGCACACGATGCCACAAAGAGCATGCCCGTAATGGATGGTACGCCTGGCGGGAACCCCGAGTGCCCACGGTTCGTCTCCGGCGCCACCGGTGGGGTCTCACGGAACCGAACAGGAAAGGAAACGTATGAAAATACGTCTCGTGCTCTCCGGATCAATCGCGGCGGCGAGCCTATGCCTCTACTGCGCCACGCCTGCCATGGCCGCCGAGGCATCTTCTGAGGTGGGCTGCGGCGATGTCACCGGGCTCATCGCGGCGATCGGTCTCGCGAACGCGAATCCTCAGGGCGGCACGATCAAACTCGCTGAGCGGTGCGCCTACCGCTTCGAGGACGAGTTCCAGGACGACACTGACCTGGCTCTGCCGCCGATCACCGGAAGGGTCAGCATCATCGGCGACGAGTCGACCCTCATCCGCTCGTCTCAAGCCGGAGTGGAGCAGTTCCGCCTCCTCGCGGTCAACGAGGGCGGCGAACTGCGCCTGAAGGACGTCACCGTGACCGGTGGCGACGTCGATGGAGACGGCGGCGGCATCGCCAACGAGGGCAAGTTGTGGCTGGATGACTGCATCGTCGCCGGCAACCAGGCCACCGGGGACGGCGGGGGCATCTCCAACGAGGGTGGCACCGTCACCCTCGTCGAAAGCCGCGTCGTCACCAATGTGGTCACAACGTCGGTCCCGGGCGCGGCCGGTGACGGCGGCGGCATCAGCAACAACGCGGCCGGCACGCTGATACTCAAGAAGACGAAGGTCACGGGCAACACGGCGGACGAGGACGGCGGCGGCATCCACAACCAGGGCGCGCTCTTCATAGAGAAGAGCGACATCGAGAACAACGAGGCTCGCGACGACGACGGCGGCGGTCTCAAGAACCTCGGAACCGCGACGATCAAGAACAGCGAGTTCGAGGCGAACTGGGCCGGCGTCGAAGGCGCGGGCATCGACAACAGCGAGGACGCGACGCTGAACATCAGCTACACGTCCTTCGAGGAGAACGTCGCGGGCCGCGACGGCGGCGGCATCAACAACGAAGGCACCGCGACCCTGCAAAAGGTGGAGATCAAGGAGAACCAGGCCGGCCGCGACGGCGCCGGCATCAACAACGAGCAGGACCCGCAAGCAGACCAGACCCTGCTGACTGTCATAGACAGCAAGATCACGAAGAACCGGGCTGCCAGGGCCGGCGGCGGCATCAACAACTGGCTCGGCGCCAAGGTCACGCTGAAGGACACCAAGGTAGCCGAGAACAAGCCCACGAACTGCTCGGGCTTGGTGCCCGGCTGCTCGGGATGACAGAACCGCCCCTGTCAGCAGTCGTGCGAGCAAGGGCCGCTCCGGTCGGGCGCGTGACGGCCAGTCCGTGGACGAACACGGACGCGGAGCGCCAGACATGACACAGGGCCGGGACCGTGCTGGTCCTGGCCCTACCTCACCAGATCGTGTTCGCGGTGGCGCTCATGATCCCGAATGCCCATCCATGCGGGTCTTCATCATCTTCCCCGTCATCCAGCCCGGCCGCGTCCCTCTCGCGACTCCGGCCGCCGCCGCTCGGCTGCGCGCCCAATCGCCAACGGCAGGATGGCCACTCGGGTGCAAAGCATGACGAAATGCCTGGTCAGTGCACCCATCAAATCTTAACAAAGGTGACCGGCGCGACGGTACCGACTGTGTCGCGATAGGTCGGCTCGGGTAGACGACGTTCGTCTGCCTAGTTCGGAGTTCAGCATGACGGCCACTCGTCCGCGTGCGCCAGCGGCCGTCGCCTCCAGGTGGCTTTCCGCTCCGCACCCGACCGTGCTCCTCGCGCTGGTCAGCGTCCTGTACGGCGTGGCTCAGCTCGTGGTGGTCCCACCACGAATGGGCATCGGCTGGGACGAGGCCATCTACGCGAGCCAGTACGCGTCCCACGCGCCGCCCGCGCCCTTCAGCGCTCCCCGTGCACGGGGGGTTCCGCTGCTGGTCGCCCCGGTGGTGGCAATGACTGACTCGGTGTTCGCGTTGCGCCTCTATCTGACCGCGGTGTCCTCCCTCTCCCTGTTCGGCGCGTTCCTCGTGTGGGTGCGCGTGCGCGCAGACCGCTCCGTTCCGCTCGGCGCGCTGCTGTTCGGCGGGTGCTGGTTGTCGCTGTTCTACGGCAACGAGGCCATGCCGAATCTGTACGTCGCGCTCGGCGGGGTCGCGGCCACCGGCTTGGTCGTGCTGGCCGTCCGCTCCCGCCCGGCCGCCGGGCTCACCGTCGGCCGCTCCGCACACGCGGTGATCGGCCCCGCCGAGCCGGTCACCCGTTCCTGGAGGGTGCCGGCCGGGCTGGCCGGATCGCTGGCCGCCGTGTCGTTGATGCGACCATCGGACGCGCTGTTCCTCTCCCTGCCACTCGCCTGCGCGGCACTTGTCGTGCTCGGGCGGCGCGCGCTCGTACCGCTCGCCGCCATCGCGGTGGGACTGGCCGTCGGCTGGGGGCAGTGGCTGGTCGAGGCGGAGCTGAGTTACGGTGGCATCGCCGCACGGCTGCGCGAGGCAGGCAAGGCCAACATGACCGGGCTGACCGTGTCCCTGGTCGAGCACGCGCGGGCGTTGGACGGCCCGTCCTTGTGCCGGTTCGGCGTGAAATGCGGAGACGTTTCACCGGTCGCGCTGGCATGGGCGCTGGTCATCCCCGCGATGACCCTCCTCGGCCTGTGGTCGGCCCGGCGTGCTCACCGTCTCCGCCCCGTCTTGCTGGCCACGATCACCGGAGTCACGATCGCCCTGCCGTACCTCTTCTATGTCGGCTACGCCGCTCCGCGCTTCCTGATGCCGGCATATGCGCTGCTGTCGCTGCCGGTCGCGGAGGCCGTGACGGGGCTGCGGCCGCGCGGCCGGTGGTGGGTTCCGGTCACCGTGCTACTGACCGTCGGGGTGCTCGCCCACCTGGCGCTCCAAGGTACGTACGCGCATCGGATAGCGGCCCGCACCCTCCGGGACAGGGCGCGGATGGGCCTGGCTGTGGAGGAGCTGCGCCGCCTGGGCGTGCGCCCGCCCTGTGTGATCTACGGCCAGGCCGGCGTGCAGATGGGATACCTGCTCGGCTGCGACGCGCTGGCCATCGCCCAGCGGTTCCCCGACCGCCTTCCGGACGGCATCCGCCAGGCCATGCAACGCGGAACCCGGCTGGTCATGGTCCACACCAGCGCGCCCCTGCCGCCGTATGCGAGAGCCTGGAAACAGACCGACCTGCCCGGCCCTTGGAAGGCCCGCTTCGTACCCTGAGATCAGAGCAGCGACGATGGCGGCCCGTCACCGCGGCAGGACGATACGAACCACGGCCCCTGCACCCGCCGGCTGATTCGCCGCCTCGGCTCGCCCTTCGTGGGCTTCGGCCACGGCCTGCACGATCGCCAGGCCCAGCCCGGCGCCCGCTCCGTCGCGGGGGCGGGTGTCGTCGGCACGGCGAAACCGTTCGAACGCGGAAGGAAGGAAGCCCTCGGGGAATCCGGGCCCGGAGTCGAGCACCTCGATGAGGATCCGGCCGTCCTGGCGGCGCGCGCGGACGATGACGTCACCCCCCTGCGGCGTGGCGCGGAGCGCGTTGTCCAGGAGATTGTCCAGGGCCTGGCGTAGCCGGTCGGGGTCGATGTCGGCGGTAATACCGGTCGGCGCGTCGACCTGCAGGCCGACAGCGCGCCGGCATGCTCGCCTGGTCATGGCGTCCACCGCCCCGCTCAGGACGGGTGCGAGCGGCAGCCGCTGCGGCCGGGCGAGCGGGACACCTTCATCGCTCTGCGCCAGCAACAGCAGGTTGTCGGCGAGCCGGCTGAGGCGTCGGCTTTCCTCCGCAGCGTTGTGCACTGCCGCGGCCATCTCGGTCCGGCTACGGCCCGGCTTGGCGGCGAGTTCCAGCTCCGCCTGCAGGACGGCCAAGGGGCTGCGCAGCTCATGCCCGGCCTCGGCGACGAACCGGCGTTGTCGTCGCATGGCCTCCTGCAGGCGGGCGAGGAGATCGTTGAACGTACGGCCCAGCCGAGCGATCTCATCACGCGTGGCCGGCACTTCCAGACGGGACGCGGGGTCCCGGACATGCACGTCCTCCGCCGCCAGCCGCATCCGTTCCACCGGTCGCAGAGCCGCGCCGGCCAGCAGCCACACCCCGGCCGCGCCGAGCAGGACGAGACCGGCGACGGCCGCCAGCAGGTCCCGGCGTACCCGTGAGATGGCGCTCTGCGACGGTTCCAGTGACCCACCGACGACAATGGTCCACTTTCCCGTGGGGCGGGCCACGGGCTCCGCCCGCAGCCGCACCGCCTCGCCGTTCAGGCGGCGGGTG
This sequence comes from Nonomuraea sp. NPDC005501, assembly GCF_040605905.1. Classification (NCBI taxonomy): domain Bacteria; kingdom Bacillati; phylum Actinomycetota; class Actinomycetes; order Streptosporangiales; family Streptosporangiaceae; genus Nonomuraea; species Nonomuraea sp. NPDC005501. The sequence goes on from NZ_JBEXDT010000003.1 coordinate 147,787, forward strand.
AGACAGCCGGCCGAGCGCCGTGCGGTGGCCAACTCGGCGGCGTTCAGCAGCGGTCGCCTGCCGGTCGCCTCTGAAGCCTCAACCAGCTCTCCAGAGGGGGCGAAGATCTGGGCGAAGGCCGCCCTCGAGGTGGTAAGACGTTCCGGTTCATCCTGAAAGTTCAATTCGGTGCCGGCCTCGGGCACCACCTGCGCGATCTCCCCCGCGCGCGCCTGCAGCGCAGTGTCCATCGACATGACCAGACCATCGCGCAACTGCCGCTCGAACACGATCCCCCCGGACACGGCCAACACCGTCGAGGCGACGAGGTAAGCCACGAGCAGCCGCACTCTTATCGGCACGTCAGCCTCCGCGCGGTTCCCGCAACCGGTAGCCGAAGCCGCGCACGGTCTCCAGATCGCTCCGCCCGAAAGGCTGGTCGATCTTCCTGCGCAGCAGCCCGACGTACTGGTCGACCACATTGGACACGCCGTCGTAGGCGAAGTCCCAGACATGGTCAAGGATCTGCGTCCGGGTCAGCACCTCGCCGGGATGCCGCAGGAACAACTCCAGCACCGCGAACTCCCTCGGGGTGAGGTCTATCTCCGCAGAGGCGCGCCACGCCTGCCGAGACGCCGGATCCAGCCGCAGATCGCCCACCTGCAGCACGGCGGGACGCTCATGCGCGCCACGCCGCACCACCGCCCGCAGCCGCGCCGTCAACTCGTCGAAGGAGAAAGGTTTGACCAGGTAGTCATCGGCGCCGGCGTCCAGGCCCCGGACCCGGTCGGCCACGGCGTCACGGGCGGTCAGCATCAGCACCGGTGCCCAGCGCCCGGCGGCACGCATCCGGCGGCAAACCTCGAATCCGTCATAGCCCGGAATCATCACATCGAGCACGATGACGTCGTAGGCGCATTCGCACACCTGCCAGATGGCGCTCTGGCCATCCGTGGCGAGATCGACGGCGTAGCCCTCCTCCGCCAGGCCGCGCCGGAGCAGGACACCCATCCGGGTGTCGTCCTCGACGACCAGCACCCGCATATGACCGATGCTAGGCCCCGCACATGTAGAGCCCGTGTACGCCCCCGCGTCCGCCGGCCGTAATGCTTCACCGTCCTTACATCAACGCGGAGTTACGGTCGCAACTGGTCGACACGATGTCGAAAGGAGATGACTGGACGATGCGAACATTTCCGATGACCCTGGCCGCGCTCGCCGTCGCCACGATCACCACGCTGGGACTCGGCTCGCATGCCGTGTCCTCCGCCGCGGTGGGCTCGGACATCGCGGGTGCCGCGTCCATCACGCAGGTGCACCCGGCCCCCCTGGGGGCCAAGACACAGCCGCCCGACCCCGACGAAAAGTCGGGCGAGCACGAGAGCAACAACGCCAAGGCCGAAGGCGACACCCACGAGGATGCGCACGGGCAGGACGTCGAGCACCAGTGCCCGCCGAACTGTGACACCGCGCACGGAGAAACGCCCTGATCGCTGCGATGCGAGTGAGCGCCGTTGCAGGACGGCGCTCATGCGCGCCGGCCGGTCCACGTGTGCGGGCTCCGGCCTCGGAAGGTCTGTCAGCACCCGTGCGCGAGTCTCGCCGCCGGACACGCCAACGGCATCGCGGCTTGGTCAAGCCGATCCACGGGTACGACACCCGATGACGCCGGCAGGCGAGATACTACTCGCGCCAATAGTAGTAAGTGGGTGAAGCTTCGGACTCGTCTCCGAGAACGCGAAGTCAGCTTCGGAAGCGGGCACCGTCCTCGCCGGTGCCGCCGATGCCGCCGGTGAGGCAGGTCCCGACGAAGGTCCGCAGATGTTCGGAAGCGGTGTCCCCAGGGCCATGCCGAGTCCGGAGATCGAGGAAGGCCCGCGGAGCCGTCACCGCCGAGATGTGCCCGTGCCCTGCGCTCGGTGGGAACACCTCCGGGTGAACGTCCCTGCCAAAAGGGCGAGAACGCGCCGGTGGAGAGCCAACACCTCCAGCGGCGCAGTCCGGACCGCCATCCGGCGGATCCCGCGCTCAGCGAATGGGCAGGCCGGTGATCGCGCGGCCGATGATCAACCGCTGGATCTCGCTCGTGCCCTCGAAGATGGTGTAGATCTTGGCGTCACGGTGGAAGCGCTCCACCGGGTGCTCCCGCGTGTACCCCGCCCCACCCAGGATCTGGATGGCCTGTTCCGTCACCCAGACCGCCGTCTCCCCGGCCACGAGCTTCGACATCGAGCCCTCCGCCTGGCCGAAGCGCTTGCCGGTGCGGGCCATCCAGGCGGCGCGCCAGGTGAGCAGGCGGGCCACGTCGACCCGCGTCGCCATCTCCGCCAGCAGGAACGCGATGGCCTGGTTCTCGCCGATCTTGCGGCCGAACTGCTCCCGCTCGCGGGCGTAGTCGCGGGCGTACTCGAAGGCGGCGCGGGCGATGCCGACCGCCATCGCGGCGACCGACGGGCGGGTGGTCTCGAAGGTGCGCATCGCGGCCTGCTCCCCGGCGCGTTCGCCGCCGCGGACCCGGGCCAGCCGGGCGTCGAGCTTCTCCTTGCCGCCGAGCAGGCACGAGCCGGGCACGCGGACGCCGTCCAGCACCACCTCGGCCGTGTGGGAGGCGCGGATGCCGTGCTTCCTGAACTTCTGCCCCATGGACAGGCCCGGCGTGCCCGGCGGGATGACGAAGCTGGCCTGGCCGCGGGTGCCGAGATCCGGGTCCACGGAGGCGACGACCACGTGGACGTCGGCGATGCCGCCGTTGGTGGCCCACGTCTTGACGCCGTCGAGCACCCAGTCGCCGTTTTCGTACACGGCGCGGGTGCGGATGGCGCCGACGTCGGACCCGGCGTCGGGCTCGGAAGCGCAGAAAGCGCCGAGCTTGACGTCGTTCGCGGTGCCGAACATCTGCGGCAGCCACTCGCCCAGCTGCTCCGGCGTGCCGTTGGCGGACAGCGCGGCGGCGGCCAGGCCGGTGCCGACGATGGACAGCCCGATGCCGGCGTCGCCCCAGAAGATCTCCTCGAACGCCACGGGCAGCGCCAGGCCGCTCTCCTCGAACGACTGTGTGGCGAAGAAGTCGAGCGAGTACAGCCCGATCTTGGCGGCTTCCTGGAGGATCGGCCAGGGCGTCTCCTCGCGTTCGTCCCACTCGGCGCCCGCCGGGCGGATCACGTCGCGGGCGAACGCGTGCACCCAGTCGCGCACCTCGATGACGTCGTCGCCGAGCTCCAGATCGAACCCGCCCATGCACGCTCCCTGAGAAGGACCCGAGACCGCACCGGCCGGAGAACGGGCGCGCACCGGGGCGCCCCGGACTCCCCGCCGGGTCTACCGCGGCCATACCTTACCGGCCAGTAGCCCTTCCGGGCCAGGCCGCGCGCACGGTGCTCATCGGCGGGCGCTCGGCGATGGACACGTCCGTGGCGAACGCCTCATGGCCGGCCTCGCCCCGCCTGAACTGCGTCAGCCGCACCCCGGGCCGCTGGAACGCCTGGATCTTGCCCTGGCGCTCCAGCCGGGACCAGGCGGCCAGCATGATCTGCGCGGCCATCGCCCCGAGCGCCTCGGTGGACTGGTGCGAGTGCTCCCGCACGCCCAGATCGACCTGGGCCAGCGCGTCCAGCCCGGCCAGCTCCGCCAGGTCCACGAGCAGCCCGAGCTCCACCCCGTAGCCGGTGATGAACGGCACCCGCTCCAGCACGGAGCGCCGGCCCGCGTACTCGCCCGCCAGCGGCTGGACGAACCCGGCCAGCTCCGGCCAGTGCAGGTTGATGAGCGGGCGGGCGACCAGCTCGGTGACGCGCCCGCCGCCCGTCGGCGCCCCGCTGAGCGGCCGGTCGTAACAGCCCTTGACGTAGACGACGCCGGGGTCGTACAGCAACGGGCCGAGCAGGCCGGTCACCAGCTCCGGCCGGAAGTTGCGGATGTCGGCGTCCACGAACGCGAGGATGTCACCCTCCGTGACCGCCAGCGACTTCCACAGCGCCTCGCCCTTGCCGCCGAGCGGTTCGAGGTGGGGCAGGATGTCGTCCTGCGCGTGGACGCGGGCGCCGGCGCGGGCGGCGACGGCCGCCGTGTCGTCGGTGGAGCGCGAGTCGATGACCACGACCTCGTCCACCAGACCGGCCAGCTCACCGCGGATCACCCGGACGATGTCGCCGACGGTCTCACGCTCGTCGCGCGCCGGGAGCACCACGCTGATCGTGGTGCCGCCCTTGGCCTCGGCCAGCATGCGCGCCGGCCAGTCCGCCGTCCGTGAGGTGCGACGGCGCGACCAGGCGCGCACCTCAGGCAGCACACACTCCTCCCCCGTCCACCCCATGGCCCAAGCTTAGGGTGTCCCCCCGCACGCCCCGTGACCACCCGGTCAGGTTGTGGCCGCGTGCCGTTCGAGGAAGGTGTAGACGTCGGCCTCGTCCACGCCGGGGAACGAGCCGGGCGGCAGCGCCGCCAGCACGTGGGAGTTGGCGCGCGCCGACGGCCAGGCGTACCCCTCCCAGCGCTCGGCCAGGTCGGCGGGCGGACGGCGGCAGCAGTCGCCGGTGGGGCAGTGGCTGCGGGTGCGGTTGGTGGTCTCCCGGCCGCGGAACCACCGCGACTCCCGGAACGGCACGCCCAGCGTGATCGCGAAGTCCCGCTCGCGCGACGGGTCGACGTGGGCGACGCAGAAGTACGTGCCGGTCGGCGAGTCGGAGTACTGGTAGAAGACGGAGAAGCGGTCCGGCGAGGTGAACACCTGGCGTCCCGACCACTGCAGGCACATCCGCTGGCCCTCGATCGCGCCCTGCTCGTCGGCGGGGAAGACGATGCCGTCGTTCTCGTACGCCTTGTAGATGGTGCCGCCGGCGTCGTTGCGGACGAAGTGGCAGACCAGGTCGAGGTGATGGGTGGCGAGGTTGGTGAAGCGGTGGGCGGCCATCTCGTACGACACGGCGAACACGTCGCGCAGGTCCTCCACCGACAGCGCCCGGTCGGCCTTGGCCTCCTGGAGGTAGACGGCGGCGGCCTTCTCGGGGACGAGCACGGCGGCGGCGAAGTAGTTGGCCTCGGTGCGCTGGCGCAGGAAGTCGGCGAAGTCGCGGGGCTTGCCGTGGCCGAGGGCGAGGTGGCCGAGCGTCTGCAGCAGGATCGTGCGCGGGGTGTGCATGCCGAGCTGCTCGTGCTTGACGTAGATGCGGCGATTGCGCAGGTCGGTGATGGAGCGCACCGACCGGGGCAGGTCCTGCGCGGTGTGCACGGTGTAGCCGAAGTGCGTGACCAGGCTCTGGATCATGCTCTGGGACAGGGCGCCCGTACGGTAGCCGACGGCGGCCAGGGCCTCGGCGGCGGCGTTCTCGATCTCGGGGAAGTAGTTGCCCAGCTCGCGCTGGCGGCGTCGCAGCTCGGCGTTGGCGGCCCTGGCCTCCTCGGGCGTGGCGGTGCCGCGCGCCTGCCGTGCGCGCAGCTCGCCGTACAGGCCGAGGATGTGCTCCAGCACGTCGTTGGGGACGCGCGCGGACACCTTGAGCCGGGGCAGGCCGAGCGCCGCGTAGATGGGGTCGCGCTGGGCCTCCTCCAGGGCGATCTCCAGCTGGGCGCGCCGGTTGGGCGGCTGGCGGCGCAGCAGCTCCTCGATGGGTACGCCGAGCGCGGCGGCGAGCGCCTTGAGCAGGGACAGCTTGGGCTCCCGCTTGCCGTTCTCCAGCAGGGAGAGCTGGCTCGGCGCCCGGCTGACGCGCGCACCGAGGTCGGACAGGGTGAGCCCGCGCTGTTTGCGCAGGTGGCGTAGGCGCTGGCCGAAGGCGATGAGATCCAGCTCCTGCGTCAAAAGCAGCGGTTCTTCCCCTACCAAGGAGGCCATGTCGGCATCTTAGACAGAATTTCGGCCCATTTTCTAGCTCCTTCGCGATCTTGCCGGAAGCGCCGGCGCGACCAGGCCCGGCACCCGCGATTGGTCTAGTCCAACGGGAAAACTCGCGATTTCTTCTCTATTGAATACCCGCCGGTATTCACTGTAAGCAGAAGATTCGACGTTCTTCTGAGTGGTTAGGCCTGTCGATCGGGCGTTTCCGGGGCACACACTCGTGACAGGCCCCAGGGGACGACAAAGGAGTGCACACATGAACGATCGCCTCAAGGGAGCTGCGGAGCAGCTGCGTGAAGAGTGGGAGAACGACCCTCGGTGGGAGGGCGTCGAGCGCACCTACAGCGCCGAGGACGTGATCAGGTTGCGCGGCAGCGTCCAGGAGGAGCACACGCTGGCCCGGCTCGGCGCCGAGCGGCTGTGGCGGCTGCTGCACACCACGGACTACGTGCACGCGCTCGGCGCGCTGACCGGCAACCAGGCCGTCCAGCAGGTGCGGGCGGGACTGCAGGCCATCTACCTGTCCGGCTGGCAGGTCGCCGCCGACGCCAACCTCGGCGGCCAGACGTACCCGGACCAGAGCCTGTACCCGGCCAACTCGGTGCCGGCCGTCGTGCGGCGCATCAACAACGCCCTGCTGCGCGCCGACCAGATCAGCTGGTCCGAGGGCGAGCAGCGGGACTGGCTGGCGCCCATCGTGGCCGACGCCGAGGCCGGCTTCGGCGGCGTGCTGAACGCCTTCGAGCTGATGAAGGGCATGATCGCCGCCGGCGCCGCGGGCGTGCACTGGGAGGACCAGCTCGCCTCCGAGAAGAAGTGCGGTCACCTCGGCGGCAAGGTGCTCATCCCGACCGGCCAGCACATCAAGACGCTCAACGCCGCCCGGCTCGCCGCCGACGTGGCCGGCGTCCCGTCCCTGATCATCGCGCGGACCGACGCCCAGGCCGCGACGCTCCTGACCAGCGACGTGGACCCCCGCGACCAGCGCTTCACCACCGGCGAGCGCACCCCCGAGGGCTTCTACCGGGTGCGCAACGGCGTCCAGGCGTGCATCGCCCGCGGCCTGGCCTACGCGCCGCACTCCGACCTGCTGTGGATGGAGACCGGCACACCGGACCTCGACGTGGCCCGCGAGTTCGCCGAGGCGATCAAGGCGGAGTACCCGGACCAGATGCTCGCCTACAACTGCTCCCCGTCGTTCAACTGGAAGAAGCACCTCGACGACTCCACGATCGCCAGGTTCCAGAAGGAGCTGGGCCACATGGGGTACAAGTTCCAGTTCATCACGCTCGCGGGCTTCCACTCGCTGAACTACTCGATGTACGACCTGGCCCAGGGGTACGCCGCCGGCGGCATGACGGCGTACGTGGACCTCCAGGAGGCGGAGTTCGCCGCCGAGGCGCGCGGCTACACCGCCACCCGGCACCAGCGCGAGGTCGGCACCGGCTACTTCGACCTGGTCAGCACCGCGGTCGCGCCCGACTCCTCGACGACCGCGCTCAAGGGCTCGACGGAAGAGGAGCAGTTCGTCCCGGCCCACTGACCTCCACGGGCCTCCAAGGCTCGCCGGCCACCTTCAGGGCATGGAAGGGTTCCCCCGGCGACACCAAGGGCCGCGCCGATCTCCCCCCGGATCGGCGCGGCCCTTTCGCGTGCAACAGTTTCCGCGCCCGGCGCCTCTGGGAGGTGACCAAGACGACGAAGGGCTGACGCACGTGGACCAAGACTCCCGTTTCGCGGAGTTCGTCGCCGAACGCGGCGACGCGCTGCTGCGCTACGGATACGTGCTCGCCGGGAACCCGCACGACGCCGCCGATCTGGTGCAGGAGGCGCTGGTCAAGCTGCGCGGCTCCTGGGCGCGGGTGCGGCTGAAGGACAACCCGGAGAGTTACGCGCGCACCACGATGGCCAGGCTGCACATCCGCGCCTGGCGGTCACGGCGGCGCGAGCACCTCGCCTGGGACCCGCCCGAACGTGCGCACCACGACACGCTGCCCAGCGGGGACGAGCAGCGGCTGTGGCACGCGCTGGCCGGACTTCCGCGCCGTCAGCGGGCGGTCCTCGTGCTGCGCTACTACGAGCAGCTCACCGACGAGGAGATCGCGGCCGTCCTAGGCGTCTCGCGCGGCACCGTACGCAGCCAGGCCGCCCGCGCCCTGGCCAAGCTCCGCAGCACGCTGCCGCAGGAGACCCCCGTCCGCAGCAACCGAGGAGAGGCTCGATGAACGACCTCGAGGAGACCCTGCGCAGGACGCTCGCCGGGGCGGCCGACCGGGCGCCGCACGCACCCGGCACGCTGGCCGGCACGGTCGAGACCCGCTTCCGCAGGCGCCGCAACCGGACCCGGGCGGCGCTGGCCGCGACGGCGGTCGTGGTGCTGGTGGGCGGGACGACGTTCGCCCTGAACGGCGGGACCACGCGGGCGCTGCCCGCCACCCCGCCCACCGCTGACCTGCCGGCCCCGATCGAGAAGGTGTGGCCCCAGGCGGTCCGCGAGATCCCGGCCGGCCTGCCGGACGGCCGGGCCTTCCACCCGTACCAGTTCATCGACGAGCGGACGCTCCTGGTGGCGCCGGACACTCCGGCGGCGGACGCGGTCTACGCCTACGACCTGGACACCCATGACACGCGCAAGATCGCCGATGTGCCGATGCCGAAGAGGACCGTGAACTACCCCGGCGGCTTCGTGGCGGGCGGCGGCCGGGTGGTGTGGTGGGCGGCGCTGGACAACGGCCGCGGGCAGGTGTGGTCGGCGCCCCTGTCGGGCGGCCGGGCCGAGGTGGTGGCGACTTTCCCCGTGGACGACGGTGGCTTCGACGGCCTGACCGTGGTCGGCGACCGGATCGTGGTCTCGGTGGAGTCGGGCGGGGTGTTCACCGTTCCTCTCGGGGGCGGAACGGTGGAGCCCGTCAAGGGCGGGGAGGACGCTCACCTGCTGGTGTGGCCGTGGATCGGCACGCCGGGACAGCCGAGCCTCGACGGCGAGCCGATGTTCGGCTCCATCCGCAACGTGGAGACGGGCCGGACGAGCACCGCGTTCACCCGGCCGGGAGAGGAGCTGGTCCAGTGCGGGCGGGAGATGTGCACAGGCCGGCCCGCGCGTGGCGCCGCCTTCGTGAGACTGCGTGACGGCTCCGGCGAGAGACCGGACCCGTGCGCGCGGCCCATGCCGACGGGGGCACCCGGCCGCTTCTGCACCGAGGCGGTCCAGGGAGCGGACAAGGAACTGATCAGAGTCGTCCTGCACGACAGGAAGAACGGAAGAACCGCCGACCTCGGGCCCCAACGCACCATGGAAGGGGTGGTGACCATTCCCGTGCTGCGGGACGATCAGCGGCTGCTCTCCTACACCGTCGGGAACCGGATGTACGTCGTGGACCTCACCAAGATCCCGTGACCGGGGCACGGGGAGGCGGTCAGCCCAGGGCGGCCGCCTCCTCGGCCTCGATCTGCCGGTTCCACTCCTTCTTGACCGCCCGCCACGCCTCGTCGTCCACGCCGGAGCGCCAGTAGCCGGAGATGGACAGCCGCTCCAGCGGCACCCTCCGCTCGATGCGCAGGTGGTGGCGCAGCCGCCGGACGAAGCCGGCCTCCCCGTGGACGAACGCGTGCACGTCGCCCTCCGGGAACTCCAGCTCGCACAACGCCTGCACCAGCGCCTCGCCGACGGGCCTGCCGTCGCGGTACAGCCAGGTGACGTGGGCGTCGGCCACGGTCTCGATCTTCTGCTCCTCGGCCGGGCCGTCCACCTCGAGCAGCACGTACGCCAGAGCGCCCGCGGGCAGCGCCTCCACCGAGGCGGCGATCGCGGGCAGCGCGCTCTCGTCACCGGCGAACAGGTGCCAGCCGGCCGCCGGGTCGGGCACGTAGCCGCCGCCCGGACCCAGCATGAGCAGCTCGTCGCCGGGCACGGCCCGGGCGGCCCACGGGCCCGCCAGGCCCTTGTCGCCGTGGTGGACGAAGTCGATCGTCAGCTCGCGCGTTTCGGCGTCCCAGGAGCGCACGGTGTAGCTGCGCAGCCGGGGCCACAGCTCGCGGGGCATGGTCTCGCGGACGTTCTGGACGCTGAAGGGCTCGGGATAGTCGACGCCCTCGTGCGGGAAGACCAGCTTGACGTAGTGGTCGGTGAGCCCGGACGTGGCGAAGTCGCTCAGGCCGTCACCGCCCACCACGACGCGGATCATGTGCGGGGTGAGCCGCTCGGTGCGCAGGACGACGCCGCGATGGTGGTCCCTGGGCTTGCCGGACATACACCAACCCTTCCGCTCTACTTAGGGAAGCCTAACTTACACCGACTACCCCAGTGACGCGGCCCTACGCAAGGGTCAGGCTGCGGCCCCCTCGTCCCGGGCCGAGGATGCGCCCACGGCCGACAGGAACTCCCCCATGTGGCGGAACGCCAGCCGCGCCTCCGGCACCACGTCCGCCAGCAGCGGGAAGCAGTGCGGCATCCGCCGCCACTCCTCGTAGCGCACCGGCACCCCCGCCTGCCGCGCGCGGACGGCGACGCGGCGGGCCTCGTCGCGCAGCACCTCCGTCGAACCCGTCAGGATCATCAACGGGGGCAGCCCGGCGAAGTCGCCCAGCACCGGCGACACCAGCGGATCGAGCGGGTCCAGGCCGGAGGTCCAGCGGCGGGCGAGCCAGCGCACCCGGCCGGCCGGCAGCATCGGGTCCTGCCAGGCGTTGACCCGGCGCGGAAAGTCCGTCAGGTCGGCCCACGGCGACAGGCAGACGGCCGCCCCGGGCATGGGCAGCTCCCGGTCGCGCAGCGCGAGGAGGCTGGCCAGGGTGAGGTGCCCGCCGGCGGAGTCGCCCGCGAGGATGACGTCCTCCGGGGCGTACCCCTGCTCCAGCAGGCAACGGTACGCGTCGAGCGCGTCCGACAGGGAGTCGGCCAGCCGGTGCACCGGGCCCTGACGGTAGTCGAGGGCGAGCACAGGACGCCGGGCCACGCGCGACAGGCGCCAGGTGATCGGCCGGTGCGTCGCCGGTGAGCCGGAGAAGTAGCCGCCGCCGTGGAAGTACAGCACCACCTTGGCCTCGTCCACCTCCTCGCCGGCGCGCACCCACTCGCCCCCGCACGCCGAGAACGCGGCCGGGGTGACCGTGACGTGGCCGGGCAGGCGCAGCGGCAGCAGGTCGACCAGCCCGCCCAGGCGGGAGGCGCAGTCCAGGGCCAGGGCGTGCCGCATGAACAGACTGGACGCCGGCTTGAGCGTGCCGCGCATCAGGCCGATGAACGCGCGCGCCTGCCAGCTGAGGGGATAGTCCGGAGCGACGTCCCTGTCGATGTGCATGATCGGTCCTCCGATGAGTCCCTTTCCCCGCAGAACACCGATCTACCAACGAGTAAGGAACTCGTCCCTCACCCGCGCATGTCGCGGACGCATCGCTCGCCCCGGGCCTGCGGTAAATCCGTTGCGGGGCCGGCGACGCCCGGACCATAATCCAGGGCTCCCACTGGCCGGCCCGCGCGCGGGCCCGGGTACGGCATGTCACCGTGCCATCACTCTCCGGAGGTGCGTCACCTTCCCCCTCTACGCCCGGCTCGTCCGGTACGGATTCCGCAAGCACGCCACGTACGTGGGGGCGGCCCTGGCCGGCGCCTTCACCAACAGCGTGTTCGGCGTGCTGCGCGCCTACATCCTCATCGCGCTCTGGCAGGCCCGGCCCGGCCTGGCCGGCTACGACGTGAGCACCGCCGTCACGTTCTGCTTCATCACCCAGGCGTTCATCGGGCCGATGCAGCTCCTGGGCGGCGGCCTGACGCTGCCCGAGCGCATCCGCAGCGGCGACATCGCGCTCGACCTCGTCCGCCCGGCGCCGCTCCAGCTCTGGACGCTGGCCGAGGACCTCGGCCGGGCCGCGCAGCAGCTCCTGGTGCGCGGCGTCGCGCCGATGGTCGCGGGCGCCGTCCTGTTCGGCATCACCGTTCCGGCGGGCCCCGCGCAGTGGGCGGGCTTCCTCGCCTGCCTCACGGCGGGGGTGGTCGTCAGCTTCGCCTGGCGCTATCTCGTCGCCCTGTCGGTCTGCTGGCTGGCCGACGACCGGGGCGTCATGGTCTGCTCGATGCTGCTGACCACGCTGCTCAGCGGCATGATGGTGCCCCTCGCGCTGTTCCCCGGCACGCTCGGGGAGGTGGTGCGGGCCCTGCCGTGGGCCGCCATGGCCCAGGCGCCCGCCGACGTCTACCTCGGCACGGCCCAGACCGGGCCCACCCTCGCCTTCCAGGCGCTGTGGGCCGCCGCGCTCCTCGGGCTCGGCGCCCTGGCCACCCGCGCCGTACGCCACCGGGTGGTGATCCAGGGTGGTTAGGACGTACGCGCTGCTGGCGTGGGCGTGGACCCGCGCCGCCATGGCCTACCGCGCCTCGTTCGCCCTCATGATCGTGCTCGGCGTGGCCGTCACCGCCACCGACGTGGCGGTCATCCTGGTCATCTTCTCCCACACCACCGCGCTGGGCGGCTTCACCCGCGACGAGGTCCTCTTCCTGTACGGCGGCGCCGGCCTGTCGTTCGCCCTGTGCGACATGTTCGTCAGCAGCGTGGACCGGGTCAGCCAGCACATCAGGGCGGGCACGCTCGACACGATGCTGGTGCGGCCGGTGGGCGCGTGGATCCAGCTCGCCACCGACCGCTTCGCCCCCACCCGCGCCGGGCGGGTCGTCCAGGCGGCGGTCGTGCTCGGCTACGCGCTGTCCGTCCTGGACGTGGACGTCCGGAGGCTGTGGATGGTCCCCGTCATGGTCGTCACCGGCGTCGTCATCTTCGCCGCGATCTGGACGCTCGGCGGGGCGGCCCAGTTCTTCCTCACCGACGCCCCCGAGGTGGCCAACGCCTTCACCTACGGCGGCGGCCAGCTCACCCAGTACCCGCTCAGCGTGTACGGCCGCGACCTGGCGCGCGGGGTGACGTACGTGCTGCCGCTGGCGTTCGTCAACTGGCAGCCCGCCCTGTACGTGCTGGACCGGGACGACCCGTTCGGCACGCCCGGCTTCGTCCGGTTCCTTGGCCCGGTCGCCGCCGCCGTCCTCACCCTGCCGGCGTGGCTGGCCTGGCGGCAGGGCCTCAGGCACTATCGATCCACGGGGAGTTGACCATGCCCATCATCGAGGCGGACCGCGTCGGCCGTACCTTCAAGGTGCGGCGCGCCGTCGTGCACGCCGTGAGCGACCTGTCGTTCCGGATCGAGCCGGGCGAGTTCGTCGGCTGCCTCGGCCCGAACGGCGCCGGCAAGTCCACCACGATCAAGATGCTGTGCGGCATCCTCACCCCCAGCTCCGGCAGCGTGCGCGTCGCCGGGCTCGACCCGTCGCGCAGGCGGACGGCGCTGGCGCGGCGGATCGGCGTGGTGTTCGGGCAGCGGACCACCTTGTGGTGGGACCTGCCGCTGCGGGACAGTTTCGAGCTGATCCGGCTCCTTTACAAAGTAGATCGCAAGCTGTTCGCCGCGCGGCTGGACGAGTTGACCGAGACCCTCGACCTGGGCGGGTTCATGGGAACGCCCGTGCGGCAGCTCAGCCTGGGCCAGCGGATGCGCGGCGACCTGGCCGCCGCGCTGCTGCACGGCCCCGAGGTCCTGGTGCTCGACGAGCCCACCATCGGGCTGGACGTGGTGAGCAAGGCCGGCATCCGGTCGTTCCTGCTGCGGGTCAACGCCGAGCGGGGCACCACCGTGCTGCTGACCACGCACGACCTCGGCGACGTCGAGCGGCTCTGCCGCCGGGTCATGCTCATCGACCACGGGCGGTTGGCCTTCGACGGCACGGTCGGCGACCTCATGGCCACCGCCCCGGGGCAGGCGACGATCGAGGAGGTCGTCACCCGCCTCTACACGAGCGGGGAGGCCGTCCCGCCGCCGGTCGAGTCCGTGTGAGCGCGCGCCAGGGCGGCCGTCAGTAGTAGCCGCCCTGCGGGCTCTCCTCGTACTCGTCGTCATCGTCGTCGTAGCGGCGCGCCCAGCGCGAGGGCATCAGCACCGGGATGAACAGCGCCACGCCCAGCAGCGCGAACATCCCCGTCGTCAGCAGGGTCCTGGCGCCCTGCCCGGCCTCGCGGACGATCTGGTTCACCGACGGCTCCGCCGGGATCCAGGAGAGCGCGCGGTTCATGTCCAGCGCGTACACGACCGTCCAGGCGAGCAGCGCCATCGACGGCAGGAAGGTCGCCAGCGGCGAGACCCGTCCCGCCACCACCAGCCCCATCACCAGGCCCAGTGCGGCCATCGCGCCGAGCGCGATCCAGAGCTTCTGGCCGGCCGGCGGCTGCGCGGTGCTCAGCGCCTGCTGGACCGCCCATCCCCCGCCTCCGACCAGGGCCGCCGTCACCACGACCCCGAGGAGTAATCCAGCAAAGTGCCGCAACGTTCTCACCTCTATGTCAACGTGATCGGCACGACCCTAGCGACATTCTCCGCAAATCGAACGCGCATTGCACGGCTTGGGCGGGACCGGCCTGGACGGCCCCGGCTCGGGTGGCGCGGCTCGGGTGACATGGCTTGACCGTTATGGGTGTTGGCTGCGCGAGGGCCGGGGGACCGTGAGACGATGGGGCCGCTCATGCGCGCCCACCTTCCCCTCAGGATCGCGCGGACGGCCGTCTTCTCCGCCGTCTGCGTCGTCCTCGCGGCCCTGGCGCACGCCGCGGGCGGCGGATCGATGCCCGCGCCGGGCACGGCCGCGCTCGGCCTCGGGGCGGTGTCCGTGCTGGCGCTCGCGCTGGGCGGCAGGGAGCGGCACCCGCTGACGGTCAACCTCGCGCTGGCCGCCGCGCAGGCGGGCCTGCACGAGCTGTTCGCCGGGGGCACCACCCACGGCTACACCGGCTACGTGACCGTCCACCTCCCGAGCTCCCCCACCGGCGGGACGGGCCTGGCCGTCGACGCCGGCATGCCCGGCAGCGGGCACGGCCTGGCCGTCGACGCCGGCATGCTGACCGCCCATCTGACGGCCACACTCGTCACCGGCTGGTGGCTGGCGCGCGGCGAGACCGCGCTCTGGTCACTGCTGCGCCGCCTCCACGACGGCCTGGGACGCCGTCTCGGGCGCGCGCTGCTCGCCGGGCCGTTCCCGGCGCTGCCGTCCACGCGGCAGGCGCCCCCCGTGGTGCGGGTGCGCGTCGTCCCCCCTGATCCAGCTCTCCGTCACAGCCTGGCCAGGCGCGGTCCTCCACGCACCGCCTGACCTCTGACCCCCCTTGTCATTCCCCCCGATCCTCACGTGGAGATCCACCATGTCGTTCACCATGTCCTTCGCCGTGTCCGGGCGTTCGCTGGCGCGCCGCGCCGTCACCGTGCTCGCCGCCGTCACCGCCGTGACCGCCGCCACCGCGCTGCCCGCCCTGGCGCACGTCACCATCAACCCCGCCGCCGCCGAGCAGGGCGGCTTCACCAAGGTCGCGTTCCGGGTGCCGAACGAGCGTGACGACGCCTCGACCGAGCGCGTCGAGGTCACCTTCCCCACCGACCACCCGCTGGCGTTCGTGTCGGTCAAGCCCGTGCCCGGCTGGACGGTCAAGGTCACCGAGAGCAAGCTGCCCGCCCCGGTCAAGACCGAGTACGGCGACCTGACCGAGGCCGTCTCCAAGGTCGTCTGGTCCGGCGGCAAGATCTCCAAGGGCGAGTTCCAGGAGTTCGAGGTGTCCATGGGCAAGCTGCCCGAGGGCGTCGATCAGCTCATGTTCCCGACCAAGCAGACGTACTCGGGCGGCGAGGTCGTGAACTGGTCCGACGCCCCCAAGACGGACGGCACTGAGGCGGAGCACCCGGCGCCGCTGCTGAAGCTCACCCCGGCCGTCGCCAAGGCGGACCCGGCGGCGAGCCCGGCGGCCGCCCCCGCCTCGGCCCCCTCTGTGGCGGCCCAGCCGGTGGCGGCGTCGTCCGCCTCCGACGGCACGGCCCGGCTGCTGGGCGGGGCGGGGCTCCTGGTGGGCGTCGTCGGGATCGTCGTCGCGGTCCTCGCCCTGCGCCGCCGCCCCTCCTGACGGGCAGGGCGGCCCGCGAGCCGGCACGGCGGGGTCGCTAGGTTGTCGGGGTGGACGTGCCCCCCGACGGGCCCCGACTGGAAGGTGATGAGACGTGACGGATGAGCGGCTGACGCGGCTGAAGAAGGAGTTCGCGGCGCTCGACGGCGACGGCGACGGTTACATCACCGAGGCGGAGTTCCGGGCCCACTTCCCGGCGCTGCCGGCCGAGGCGATGCCCGCGCTGCGCGACACCGGCGACGCGGACGGTGACGGACGGTTCTCGCTGGAGGAGTTCATCCGGCTGATGCCGTGACCGGCCCCCGCGGCGCGGGCCCCACCCGGGGTCCGCGCCGCGGCGCGGGCGCGGTCACCGGTGCGGTCACGTGTCCTTGGTGAAGGCGTCCTTCACCTTCTTCCCGGCGTCCTTCACCTTCTCGCCGGCCTGCTTGAGCGCGCCCTCGGTCTGGTCGGCGCGGCCTTCGGCCTGGAGCTGCTCGTCGTCGGTGACGTCGCCGATGTTCTCCTTGGCCCGGCCCTTCAGTTCCTCCGCCTTGTTGGAGATCTTGTCGTCGGTCCCCATGTCGGTGCCTCCTTCGGGTCTCGTCCGCTTTCGCGGGTCCCCTATCCGGGGGACGGCCCCGGAAACACCTCCCGGCCTCTGTGAGGTGCCCCACATCGGGGTGCGTTCACCCATACACAGATGGTTATCGGGCATCCACACCTTGCACCCGGTACGCGCGCAAGCTGCGGAAACACCGGGTCAGGGGGCCGGAGAGCCACGCGGGGGCAGGCTCTCCGGCCCCCACCGCTCCCCCCGGCCGCGGGCCCGACGGCGACAGACTCCCCCGGGACAGGCCCCTCGCCCGGCTCAGGACGTGATGTCCTTGCCGGTGAAGCGCGCCCACGCCACGGAGCCGAACAGCACGATGTACGCGCCGAACGCGACCAGCCCGTCCCGCATCGCCCCCACGTCGATCGGGTCGCGCAGCGCCCCGTCGAAGCGCGGCCACCAGGTCGGCAGGAGGTACTGGCTGACCGCCTCCAGTTGCGGCACGGCGCGCAGCACCTGCGACACGATGACGATGACCACGGTGCCGGCGATGGCCCCGATGGACACCTCGGTGAACGTCGACAGCGCCAGCGCCACGGCCGCCAGCGCGGCCATGCCCGCGCCGACGTACCCGACGCTGACCAGGATGCGCAGCAGCCCGTCGGCCACGGACACGGTGGTGCCCGACAGCAGCGTCACCGGCCCCACCGGGAACAAGGCCAGCCCCGTCAGCAGGGCCGACACGGCCACGACGGCGGCGACGGCGAAGGAGAACACGACCGCGTTCAGGTACTTGACCGCCAGCAGCCGGGTGCGCCCCGCCGGGGCGGCCAGCAGGTAGCGC
Source organism: Nonomuraea sp. NPDC005501 (assembly GCF_040605905.1). Lineage (NCBI taxonomy): Bacteria > Bacillati > Actinomycetota > Actinomycetes > Streptosporangiales > Streptosporangiaceae > Nonomuraea > Nonomuraea sp. NPDC005501. The sequence goes on from NZ_JBEXDT010000003.1 coordinate 164,958, forward strand.
AGGGTGCCCGCGCCCGCCTCGCCGGCGATCGCGTCGCCCGCCACCACGCTCACGGCGACCGGCATCAGCAGCACGACGAGGAACGACAGCGACGCGAAGGCCAGCATGAGGCTGTTGCCCGCGACCGACTCGATGAGGCCGCCCATCCCGCCGCCCCGGCCGTCGTCGCCCATACCGTCGGCGACCAGGCGCAGCGCGACGCCGAGAATGATCGGGACGCTGGCCAGCACGGCGAGCATCACGAGGTTGCGCGGCCGGCGGAAGGTCAGCCCCAGCTCGGAGCCGAGCAGCCGCCAGAACGCCCCGGCGCGGCGCGGGAGCGGCCCGCCGTCGCCCCGGGCGCCTCCCCCTGCGGCGCCCGCTCCGGTGCCCGCCTCCGCCACGGCCGGTCCTTCGGTCACGGCAGGGGCGAACTCGGGGCTGTCGCGGTCGGCGGTGCGGAGCGTCTCGGAGACCGGGACGAGGCCCGGGGTGCGCCGGGGGCGCGTCTCAGCCGTCGACATCGAATCCTTCTCCCGTCAGTCTGACGAACACGTCCTCCAGGCTCGGCCGTACGACCGCGAACCCCCGGACGGCCACGTCCTCCCCCACGAGGGCGGCGTTGACCCGCTCCGGCGCGTGCCCGCCCAGCTCGGCGCTCACCGCGGAGCCCTCCGCCGTGGCCTCGGCCCGCGCGTCGGCCCGCACGTCGGCGAGGCCCAGCGAGCGCAGGACGCGCTGCGCGGCGGCCGGGTCCGGCGTCCGCACCTGGACCCGGGTGGCCTGGCCGCCGCTGAGCGAGGCCATCGACCCCTGGGCGACGAGCCGGCCGGCCCGCATGACCGCCGCGTGCGTGCACATCTGCTCCACCTCGGCCAGCAGGTGCGACGAGACGAACACCGTGGTGCCGCCGGCCGCGATCTCCTTGACCAGCGAGCGCACCTCCCGGGTGCCCTGCGGGTCGAGCCCGTTCGTCGGCTCGTCCAGCACGAGCAGCTCGCGCGGCCCGAGCAGCGCCGCGGCGATGGCCAGCCGCTGGCGCATGCCGAGCGAGTACATGCGGTAGCGCTTGCCCGCGGCGGCCGTCAGGCCGACCCGGTCGAGCGCCTCGGCGACGCGCCGGCGCGCGGTCGCGGACGGCGCGGTGGGGTCGGCGGCGTCGAAACGGCGCAGGTTGGCCTCACCCGACAGGTACGGGTAGAACGCGGGCCCCTCGACCAGCGCCCCGACCCGGGGCAGCGCCTCGCCCAGCGGCAGCCCGAGCAACTCGTGCTCACCGGAGGTGGGCGCGACGAGCCCGAGCAGCATGCGGATGGTGGTGGTCTTGCCCGAGCCGTTCGGCCCGAGGAACCCGAAGACCGAGCCGCGCGGCACGGTCAGGTCGAGCGCGTCCACCGCTACCTGACCGCCGCGAAAGCGCTTGGTGAGCTCCCGCGTGACGATCGCGGGGCCGGCGGAGGGCGGGGCCGCCCCGAAGGGCGCCCCCGCTTCGAGCGTGACGGTCGTCACCTGATGCCCGCCGCCTTGGTGATCTCCTCCGGGGTGACCGCGCCGATGAGGACCCGGCCGTCGTCGGTGATCAGGGCGGTGACGAGCTTCGTCCTGATCAGCTTGCCGGAGCCCCACGTGCCGCTCACCGGGGTTGCCGCCTTGAGCAGGCTTTCGGTGATCGCGCCGTCGGCCTTGCCGTCCTGACCCTTACGGCCGTCCTGGCCGTCCTGCTGAGGCTGTCCGGACTGCAGGCCCTTGAGGTCGGCCTCGGACATCTTCAGCACCGCGACGCTGGTCCAGCCGTCGCCGACGACCTTCAGCCGGTCGCCGGCGGCCTTCCTCGCCTCCTCGGCCTTCTCCACGGCCTTCTCCTGACCGGCGGGCGGCTCGTCGCCGATGGTCGTCTCCTTCACCTTGGCCCCGGCGGGCGGGGTGAAGGTGAAGTTCTCCTCCGCCGGCTCGCTGAAGGTCACCTGGGTGAAGCCGAGCTGGAACGCCGGCTCGGACGAGCCCTTGGCGAACACCTGCACCTGCAGCGGCACGTACGTCTCGCCGTCGAGCGAGAGCCGCACCTCCTTCACCAGCGAGCCCTCGTCCTTGGGGGCGACGACGAGCTGGTAGACGGGGCGGCCGGCCACCTTGTCGGTGTTGGCCACGCTGATGGTGCTGTACTCGCCCGCCGTGGCCAGCAGGTGCTCGGCCACCGCCTGCGGGGTCATCGCCGCGGGCGTGGAGGTGGCCGGGCGGTGCGCCTCGGGCGTGTCCCTGGCGCCCGCCTTGACCTTGAGGCGGGTGGCCGTGTTGGCGGCGCTGTCCCAGTACCACGTCTGGTCGTCGTTGACGATCAGGTCGGTCTCGTTCATCTGCGTCGGCATGGCCACGCGGAGCCGGTTCCTGGAGCCGTACCAGACCTTGATCTCGTGCGAGCCCGACAGCAGCGTCAACGGCGATTCGCCGCCGCTCTGCGGCAGTGCGGGCAGGCCGAGCGACGCGGTCTGCTGGACGGTGCCGGACATGGCCGGCGGGCCGTTCTTGTCCTTGGACGCGGCCACCGCGTCGGCGAGCAGCTGCTGCGCCGACCGCTCCGGCAGCGCCGGCTCACCGCTGACGGCGGCGATGACGGGACCGGCGCCAAGCGCCCCTCCGATGACGGCAGCCGCCGCGACCGGGACCGCCCACCTCACGAACGTGCCTCTACGCATGTCACTCCTCAACCGTATGCGGATGTTCAGCTCGACGCTCATGTCGATGTCAGCAGCTTGCGTCATGCATCCTTTGAGGAGCCTGAGACGGGCTGAGACGGCTCTCAGGCTTCTCAGCTCCGTCTCAGGGCGGGCACGGGAGGATGGGGCGCATGAGAGTACTGGTCGTCGAGGACGAGCGGCGGATGGCGGCGGCGCTGCAGCGCGGGCTGCAGGCCGAGGGGTTCGCCGTCGACCTCGCCCACGACGGCGAGGACGGGCTGCACCTGGCGCGGCACGGCGACTACGACGTGGTGGTGCTGGACATCATGCTGCCGCGCCTGTCGGGCTACAACGTGTGCAAGCGGCTGCGCGCCGAGGACAACTGGGTGCCCATCCTCATGCTGTCGGCCAAGGACGGCGAGTACGACATGGCCGACGGGCTCGACCTGGGCGCCGACGACTACCTGACCAAGCCGTTCTCGTACGTGGTGCTGGTGGCGCGGCTGCGCGCGCTGCTGCGGCGCGACTCCGGGCGGCGCCCGGCCGTGCTGACCGCCGGCGACCTGTCGCTCGACCCGGCGCGGCGCAAGGTCCAGCGCGGCGAGACGCCGGTGGAGCTGACCCCCCGCGAGTTCGCGCTGCTGGAGTACCTGATGCGCCGGCGCGACGAGGTGGTGTCGAAGGCGGAGATCCTGGAGCACGTCTGGGACACCTTCGACACCGACCCCAACGTGGTCGAGGTGTACGTGGGCTATCTGCGGCGCAAGCTCGACGGGCCGTTCGGCCGCAACTCCCTGCAGACCGTGCGCGGCGCGGGCTACCGGCTGGCCGGCGACGGTGCCTGACACGCCGTACGCGTGGTGGCGGCGGCAGGGGCTGCGGTTCCGGTTGACCGTGGTGGCCGTCGCGGTGCTCGCGGCGGCGCTGGCGCTGTCGGCGTCGGTGCTGGTCAGCGTGCTGGACCGGGCGCTGGTCGACACCATCGACGAGACGACGCGGCAGCAGGCGCAGACCGTGCGCGTCCACGCCGACGCCGGCACCCTGACCAACCCGATCACCACCAACGACGGCACGATCGTGCAGGTCGTCGACGCCTCCGGCCGCATCACGCATGCCACGTACGGCACCGACCGGCTGGTGCCCCTTGTCGACGCCCGGCAGCGGGCACGGCTGCTGCGCGACGGCTCCGCGATCTTCATGGACGGCCGGCCGTACGCGATCCCGGGGCCGCTGCGGGTGATGGCGGTCAGCGCGGACCACGGGCGTACCGTGCTCGCGGCCAGGCCCGTGGGCGAGATTCAGACGAGCGTCGGCACGGCGGGGCGGGTGCTGCTCGTCGGCACGCCGCTGCTGGTCGTGGTGCTGGCCCTGGCGAGCTGGATGATCATCGGGCGGACGCTGCGGCCGATCGCCGCGCTGCGCCGGGGCGCGGCCGACATCACGCACACGGCACGCTCGCGCCGGCTGCCCGTGCCCGAGTCGCGGGACGAGGTCCACTTCCTGGCCGTCACGCTGAACGGCATGCTGGCCCGGCTGGAGGAGGCCGAGCAGCGCCAGCGGGCCCTCGTCTCGGACGCCGCGCACGAGCTGCGCAGCCCCCTGGCCAGCATCCGGCTGCAACTGGAGGTGGCGCTCGGCCACCCCGAGGGTCAGGACTGGCCGGAGACGGCCGAGGGCGTCCTGGAGGACGCGATGCGGCTGTCGCGGCTGGCCGAGGACCTGCTCGCGCTGGCCCGGCTGGACGAGCGCGGCGGCGTGCCGGCCCGGAGGGAGCCGGTCGACCTCGACGAGGTGGTGCGGCAGATCGTCGACAGGTACGGCGAGGCGCGGCTGATCGTGTGCGACCCGGTGGTGGTGCGGGGCGACGCCCTCGACCTGAGCCGCGTGCTGACGAACCTGGTGGACAACGCCGTCCGGCACACCGCCTCCAAGGTGGAGGTGGCGCTGACCCGCGACGGGGTGCTGACGGTGACCGACGACGGGCCGGGCATCCCGGAGGCGGACCGGGAGCGGGTGTTCAACCGGTTCACACGGCTCGACTCGGGGCGCAGCCGGGACGAGGGCGGCGCCGGGCTGGGGCTGGCGATCGTGCGGGAGACGGTGCGCGCCCACGGCGGCACGGTCCATCTGGAGGACGCCGGGCCGGGGCTGCGGGCCGTCGTACGGCTGCCCCCGGCCGTCTGATCAGCCTTACGACGGCACCCGGCCGTCCGATCAGCCGTACGACGGCGCCCGGCCGTCCGATCACACGAGCCGGGCGATCTCGGCCAGCGCCGTACGGGCGGACGCGGCGTCGTGGACCCGGAACACCCGCGCCCCGAGCAGCGCCGACACCGCCAGGGTGGCGATCGTGCCGGCGTGCCGCTCCTCGACGGGCAGCCCGCCGAGCGTCTCGCCGACGAAGTCCTTGTTCGACACCGCCACCAGCACCGGCCACCCGGTCGCGGTCATCTCCCCCAGCCGGCGGCTGACCTCCAGCGAGTGGTACGTGTTCTTGCCGAAGTCGTGGGCCGGGTCGATGAGGATCGACTCGCGCGGCACCCCGGCGGCCACGGCCCGGCGCGCCAGGCCCACCGTGTGGGAGACGACGTCGGCCACCACGTCGGCGTAGGCGACCCGGTGCGGCCGGGTACGGGGCGCCGCGGGGCCCGCGTGCGCGCACACCAGCCCGATGCCGTGCCGCGCGGCCACCTCGGCCAGGCCCGGGTCGGGGCCGCCCCAGGTGTCGTTCAGCAGGTCCGCGCCGGCGCCGGCGACCACCTCGCCCACCTCGGCCCGCCAGGTGTCGACGCTGATGATCAGCTCGGGGTGCCGCTCGCGGACGGCCTCGACCAGCCCGGCGACACGGCGGATCTCCTCGCCGGGGTCCACCTCGTCACCGGGGCCCGCCTTGACGCCGCCGATGTCCACGATGTCCGCGCCGCCCTCGACGGCCCGGTCGACCGCCTCGACGGCCGCGCCGAAGTCGTAGGTGCGGCCCTTGTCGTAGAACGAGTCGGGAGTTCGGTTGACCACGGCCATCACCGCGTACTCCCCCGGCCCGAACGTCCGGTGGCGCAGCCGCAAAGTGCTCATCAGGGGCGAGCGTACCGCGCACCCACCCACCTCCCGCCCGCCACTCCAGGGCCGCATCCCAGGGTCGCCGGTGCGTCGCCCGCGCGCCGCCGCCCGCGGCGTGCGGGCGGTGCTCCGGAACGACGCCGCATGCCCCGGCCGCTCCGCCGTTCGGCGACAGGTCGCAGGGCGGCCTGCGCGCGGCCTCGTCACGGGGCGTCCACTGTGCGGCAGCCCCCCGCCGGACCGTTCCAGGACCCGCCGGACCGTTCCAGGACCTGCCCCGGAGGACCCGATGCCGCGCGGGGCGGGCTTTTCGGCTTCCAGGACATACGGGACATGCGGCCCGACGGGTTGCGGCAAGGCGGCGTCCGCGGGGTGGCCGTAACGGGCCGGCGGGTGGTGCGGTGCCGTGGATGGCGGTGGTGCGGCGCCGGAGGCGGCGGTGGTGCGCCGGAGGCGGCGGTGGTGCGAGTGCGCCGGTGCGGTCGTGGCCGGCGAGCGGTGCCGGAAGGGCCGGATGGATCCAGGTAGGCCGTTCCAGGAGGCGACACACCCGAGGCGGTGCGGGGCCGGGGAGGCGACGCACCTGGATCGGTGCGCGGCCGGGGAGGGGGTGGCACCGGAGGAGGGTTCGGTGCCGGCGGCAGGGGCGGGGCCCGTGCACGGAGTGCGGGAGTGAGGGGCGGGGAGTGAGGGGTGAGGCGGCCGACGGCGGCGCCGTCAGGCGGCGGGGCCCTTCTCGGCGGCGGACAGGAAGTCCTGGGCGATCAGCGGCAGGCGGCGGCGAGCGTGGACGACGGCGATGACGCGGCGGACGGCGGGTTCGAGCGAGCGCACCACGAGCCCGGCGCGGCTGGCCTGCTCGGCCATCCCCCGGTACCACAGGAGCGACGCCTTCCCGCTGCGCACGGCATTGAGCCAGCCGTTGCGCTCGTCGGTCTCCAGGACCACCACCGGGTTGACGGAGTACTTGCCGAACATCGCGTCCAGCTCCCTGCGCCGCAGGCTGCCACGGGCGGGTAACGCCAGGCGCATGCCGTCGAGCCGGCCCATCGGCACCGGGTTCGGCAGCTCCATGCCGGGGGGTGAGATCAGCACGATCTCCTGACGTTCCAGGGGATGGGTGATCAGGTCGGCCGGCACGGGCAGGTCGGTGAGCCCGAGGTCGGCGCGTTGCTCCCGGATGGCGTTGACCACGGCCTCGCGCCCCTCGCAGCGGACGATCTGCACGCGGACACCGGGATGCTCGGCGGCGTAGGCGGGCAGGAGGCGTCCGGCGAGGCCGGGTTCGAGGGTGGGGGTGGAGGCGATGCGCAGCTCCGTGTCGGTGGAGCCGGCGTGGCTGGCGAGTCCTTCGATCTCGTGGACGGCGTCGAGCGCCTCCCTCGCCAGCTTCACCACCCGGCGGCCCTGGGCGGTGACGACGACACCGCGTCCGGACCGGGCGAAGAGCGTCAGGCCGAGTTCGCGTTCCAGATCCCTTATCGCACGCGAAAGCGCAGGCTGTGCGATATAGAGCGACCTGGCCGCGTCGGTCATGGTGCGGTGCTCCGCAGTCGCGACCACATAGCGGAGCTGCTGGAGGTTCATGCCAAAGAAGCTAGGACACCGCCCGCCGCGCGGTGGGGAACATAGCGGAGATCACCTCGAATGATTTCGGACCGTGACCGAGTGCTGTCACATCCGTGACGGGTGATAAATCAGTATGCTTCTGCCCCAAATTTGGCAAAGCTTCGGCCAGTGACTTCTCAAGTCACGCATTACGGACAAGCGACCAGTCGGGGAGACAGCGTGACAGGCAACGGGCAGCATCCCCCCACGCCCCAGGAGCCCGGCCACCCCCAGAGGCCACCGTCACTCCCCTGGCCGCCTCCCGGCCGCCGCCCGCCCGGCGAGGACCACGCCCCTTCCCAGGACGGCTCTCCCCACGGATGGCCGTCGGCGCCACCCCCGAGTGGTTCTCCTTACGGGCCACCGTCCGCGCCCCCTCAGAGCGGAACGCCGTACGGACCACCATCCTCGCCCCCTCAAGGCGGAACGCCGTACGGACCACCGTCCGGGCCCCCTCAAGGCGGAACGTACGGGCCGCCGGCCGCGCCCCCTCAAGGCGGGACCCCGTACGGCAGGCCGGGCCCGTCCCCGGCACATGGGAACTCGCCTTACGGCCCGCCGTCTCCCGACCAGCCGTACCCCGGGCACCCGGCCCCGGGCCGGCAGCCCGGGCAGCAGGGACAGCTTGGCTCCCCGTACGGCGCGCCGTACGGGGCCCCGCAGGCGCCCTCTCCCCCGCAGGGCCCGCCCCGACAGGTCCCGCCACCGCCGCCGCCTCCGCCTCCGGGCGGCTCGGCGTGGCCGCCCCGGCCGGGCCCCCACCAACCGCCGTACCAACCGGGCCCGCCCCAGCCTTCGACACCCCCACCCCCGGGCCCGTACGGGTGGCCGCAGCAGCCCCGGAAGAAGCGGGGCATGAGCGCGGCAGGGATCGTGGGCCTGGTGTTCGCGTCGATGGCGGCGCTGTTCGTGCTGCTCGTCATCGGCACCGTGGCGTTCAGGACCTCCGGCACCGAGACGACCACGCCCGTCGCCATCCCCACCTACGAGCGGCCCACCTCGCGCGACACCGCGGACCCGTTCCCCACCACGACCCGGCCCCGCCCCTCGGAGACCCACGACGCGCAGCAGACCGAGGAGACGCCGACCCCCGACGACACGGTCACCCCGCCGGCCCAGGTCAAGCTGGACCGGAGCCTGAGGACGAACACGGTCTACCGCGCCGGCTCGCTCCCGAGGCTGAGCTGCCGGGCCGGCAACGCGAACGTGTTCGACCACGCCCAGCTCAAGGCACTCATCCTGAAGACCGGCGCCTGCATGGACAAGGCGTGGCGGCCGATCCTGGAGAAGCAGGGCATCGCGTTCAGCCCGCCGGGTTACGCCATCGCCGCCAAGCGCGGCCGAGGAGCGTGCGGCGACTACCCGGCACCGGGCGGCATGGTCCCGTACTACTGCCCGCGCAACAACACCATCTACGCCTCGACCACGGCGATGGCGCGGGGCAACGGCACGTCCCGCGGTTACGCCCAGCTCCTCGCGTGGAACGGCGGGATCGTCAGCATGATGGCCCACGAGTACGGCCATCACGTGCAGAACCTGACGGGCCTCATGGACTCCTGGTGGGAGCGCACGCTGGAGACGAGCGGCAGGAGCGGCAAGCTGGCGCTCAGCCGGAAGCTGGAGCTGCAGGCGACCTGCTTCGCGGGCATGTGGATGCGCTCCGTCGCGACCTCGTACCCGGTGAGCACCTCGAACCGCAGCCGCCTGTTCTGGTTCTACGGCCAGGTGGGCGACTACCCGGGTTACCCGCGCGACCACGGCTCGCCGCCCAACAACAACCGGTGGTTCCGGCAGGGCTGGGAGCGCAGTCAGGTGTACCAGTGCAACACGTGGATGGCTCCGTCCTCCACGACGTCCTGACGTCATTCGACGTTCATCTCAGCTTGAGCACATGTCTCGGTTGTCCGTATATGGGGACTAGAATCCTGGCAATCTTGTGCCCAACGGGGGGCAAAACCGAGTTTTGCCTGGCAGGCGTGAAGGAGCCGGTGTGAGCAAGCGCGATGGGGTAGACGCCGGGACGGGGGGCGGGAAACGACGTCCGCGCCGTCCTCGCGCGGCGTCCGGCCCCGGGTCGGGCCCCTCCGCGTCGGAGGGCGCCGAATCCCCTGCGCCGCCCGTGGGCGGCCCTCGGAGCGACCCGCCCCGCCCCGCCGCGGAGCCGGTCGCGCCCGGCGAGGGCCGCCGTGCAGAGGACACCGGCGAGGGCCTCCGGGCCGGGGACACCAACGGCGAGGGACGCCAGGCCGGGAACACCGGCGAGGGCGTCCGGAGCAATGGCACCGGGGAGGGCCGCCAGGCCGACAAGACCCGGGAGGTCCGCCGAGCCGACAAGACCGGGGAGGACCACCGGGCCGATGAGGCCCGGGAGAGCCGCCAGGCCGATGAGGCCGGCGAAGGGCATCGGGCGCATGAGGCCGGCCAAGGCCGCCGAACCGGTGAGACCCGGCCGGCAGGCAAGGGCCGCCCGTCCGGCGGGAAGGGCGGCCGGGGACCGGGACGGCCGGGCGGCGGCGCGCCGCGCTTCGCCAAGCCGCTGACCGTCGGCTCCGTCCTCGGCTGGACGGCCCTGTCCGTGATCGTGCCCGGCGTCGCGCACCTGCGCGCCGGGCACCGCCGTACCGGGCTGGTGCTGATCGGCGCGTACGCGGTGCTGCTGCTCGCCGCCCTCGCCTACGTCCTGACGCGTACCCAGGAGAACGTCGCCACCCTCGTCGGGGACGACGCGCTGATCGCGGTGACCGCGCTAGCGGCGCTGGGCGCGCTGTGCTGGTTCGCCGTGGTGGTGACCTCGTACGTGGCGCTCAGCCCCAACCGGCTGAACCAGCAGGGTCAGATCGTCTCCGGCATCGTGGTCGGCGTGCTGTGCGTGTCGGTGATGGCGCCGTTCGCGCTCACCGCGAACACCGTGCTGGCGACCAGGGACGCCATCCAGACCATCTTCCCCAGCGTCCCGAGCGACCCTGACGTGGCGCCCATCAAGGAGGCGGACCCCTGGAACGGCAAGAACCGGGTGAACTTCCTGCTGATCGGCGGCGACGCGGCGGGCAACCGGACGGGCGTGCGCACCGACAGCATGACGGTGGCCAGCGTCGACATCCGGACGGGCAACACGGTGCTGTTCAGCCTGCCGCGCAACCTGCAGCACGTGCGCTTCCCGCCGTCGTCGCCGCTGCACAAGCAGTTCCCGAACGGCTACATGGCCGAGCTGCCGAACGGCGGCCTGCTCAACGAGGTCTGGCAGTACGCCAACGACCACCCGGAGATCATGGGCGGCCACAACAAGGGTCCCCGGGCGTTGATGGACGCCATCGGCTACACGCTCAATCTCGAGATCAACTACTACGCCCTGATGAACATGTTCGGCTTCGCGGACCTGGTGGACGCCATCGGGGGCCTGAAGATCCGGGTCGAGCAGGACGTCAAGTGGGGCGGCCACTTCGGCACCGCCGGCACGATCAAGGCCGGCTTCCGGAAGCTCACGGGCGAGGAGGCCCTGTGGTACGGCCGCTCCCGGGTGAACAGTGACGACTTCTCCCGCATGAGCCGCCAGCGCTGCGTCATCGGCGCCTTCACCAAGCAGGCCACCCCGGACAAGATCCTGATCAACTTCTCCAAGATCGCCGGAGCGGCGAAGCGCCTGGCACAGACCAACATCCCCCAGAAGCTGGTGCAGCCGCTGGTCGCGCTGGCGTTCAAGGTGAAGAGCGCCAAGATCACCAGCATGCAGTTCGTCCCGCCGGACTTCTGGCCGGGCGCCGCGGACTGGGTGAAGATCCGCCGCGCCGCGATCAAGGCGGTCGCCGACTCCGTCAAGCCGGCCCGGCGCGCCCAGGCGGCGAACGTCAGCGCCTCGCCCGGCGCGCCCTCGGCCGGCGCCCCCACCTCGACGGGTCCCGCGACGACGGCCGCGAGGCCGACGCAGACGCCGACCCGCAACGGGTCCCAGAAGACGGCCAAGACGCTCGAGGAGCTCTGCGGCCTGTGACGCCTGCCCCGTCTCCCCGCGCCCGCCGCGGGGAGACCGGGCAGGCGTGGGGAGACCGGGCAGGCGCGGGGAGACCGGGCAGGCGCGGGGAGACCGCCGGGACCTCTGAGGCGCGAGGAGACCGGCCGGACCTCCGGCCAGGCTCTCGGGAAGAGCCGCCGCACACGTCGGACGCCGCGTCCGGCTCAGAGCGGAACGGACGGCCCGACCGGCTCGGAACGGACAGCCCGACCGGCTCGGAGCGGAACGGACGCGCCGGCCGGACGGACACGGGAATGACACGCCGGCCCGACGGGCGCCCACCCGAGGGGCGGCTCGTCAGGCCGAGACCGCGCCCCGGCGGGGCAGCAGTGCGAAAGCCGCCAGGTAGAGCACGGCGGCCACGATGATCAGCCCCTTGTAGCCGATCACCAGCGCGAGATACTCCAGGCAGCCGCCCACCATCGCGCCCAGCAGGTTGGCCCCGAACGACGTCGTCGCGTCGGCCGTGTCCGCGAACCGCTTGGCGAAGACCACGTTGGCCGCGAAGATCGGCAGGAACGCCACCGTGACCGCCGCGACGGCCCGCAGCGGCAGCGGCAGGGACAGCAGCCACGCGTTGGGCACCAGCCACGCCAGTAGGAGCCCCGCGAGCAGCACGCCGTACATGACGGGCAGCGGCGGGGTGCGGAAGCGGCGCGTCACCTCGACGGCCGCGAGCACCGCCACGAGCACCCCGGCGAAGACGATGGCGTTGACCACCCAGGTGGTGCCGAACAGCAGCGCGAACCCGGTCACGCTCTTGGTCTCCAGCAGCATGAACGCCACGCCCAGCAGGAACAGGTCGGCGTACGGGCGCATCCGCCGGTACGGGCCGGCCACGACGCGGACGGCGAGCAGGCTGGCGGCGAGGACCAGGCCGAGGGTGATGAGGTAGATGGGCGGGATCGTCCGGTCCTTGAGGTAGAGGAACGGCCGGTCGTCGCCGGCGGGCGGCGGGGTGCCGGCGGTGGCCCCGGCCCACGGGGCGGCGCACCGCTGCGCGGCCGGGGTGACGCCGGCGGTGATGACGGCCTGCTGCCCGGCGGTGCTGACGACGTCCACGCACGGGTCGTGGCCGAAGGCCGCCTTCACCGTCGAGGCCAGCCGGTCGACCAGCCAGCTCTCGCGGTAGTAGTTGTACATGGAGAAGGCGCCGCCCGGCTTGAGGTGGGCGCGGGCCGCCCGCATGGCCTCCTCGGTGAACAGGTAGCTCTCCAGGCGCAGCGAGCTGGCCCCCGACACGAGCGTGAGCGAGTCGGGCAGCGCGAACAGGATCAGGTCGTACTTGGCGGAGGTGCGCTCCAGGAAGGCGCGGCCGTCGGTGACGTGCGTGGTCACGCGCGGGTCGTCGTAGGGGTGGTCGGGGTGCGTGGAGCCGCCCAGCTCGCGCAGCTTGGGGTCGATCTCGACGGCGTCGACCCGGGACACGCCCTTGGACAGGGCGATGGCGACGTCCGTGCCGCTGCCGGCGCCGACGATGAGCACGTCACGGGGCGGCGTGGCGGCGCGCTCGTACGGCAGGCCGTACTGGCGCTCCCACTGGAGCCGGGCGGCGGCGGGCACGGCCTGCTGGTGCGGGATGCCGTTGACGGAGATGTCGGTCACCGGCACGCCGAGCTGCTCGAACTGCCGGAAGGTGACCTTGTAGTACGGCGACCACAGGGCGCCGGCGGTCAGCGTCTCGGCCAGCAGGAGCCCGACGACGGCGAGGGCGGGCACGGCGACGAACGCGAGGTAGGACAGGAGGGGGCGCGGCGTGAGCAGCAGCCCGTAGGCGACGGCGGCGACGGCGCCCCAGAAGACGGGCGGCGCGCTGAGGAAGGACAGCGCGGTGAAGGCGGCGATGCCGGTCAGGCTGCCGATCAGGTCGTAGCGGTAGGCCTCCAGGCGCGGCAGCTCGGGGAAGCAGCGGCCGACCAGCTCGGCGGGGCCCATGAGGACGAGCGCCGCCGCGCAGAAGATCACCGGCAGGATGAGCCAGGCGGGCGGCCCGGTGGTGGCCAGGCTCGTCCAGTACAGGACGCCCTCGGTGTCGCGGTCCACGGTGACGGGGAAGGCCAGGACCACGACGACCAGACCGAACAGCACCACGGGCGAGTAGTACGGCTGCCCCTTGGACCTGCCCACGCGCAGGAAGCCGAGCCCGATGCCGAGGAACGAGCCGAGCAGCACGAAGTTCGTGAAGTAGCTCAGGTGGACGATGTTCGACCCGGTCCAGCGGATCAGGGCGAGCTCCAGGAAGAGCATGAACGCGCTGGCGAGGACGAGCCTCGGCCGCACCGCCAGCCAGTGGTCGCCGTTCGGTGCGTGGGGGGCCAGGGGGGTCATGCCGCCTCACCGTAGTGAACGGATCGGCCGCGGGGAAGCCCGTCGCGACCGGTTCGCCCTCTTGATGATGTTTGTGCAGGTCAGCCCAGGGCGAACCGCTGGACGCGGCCCCGCGGATGCAGGAACGTGGGGGCGTCCGCCCGTTCCGATCCCCGGTGGTGACCCCATGCGCGTCCTCATCCAGCTCCGCCCCTCCCCCGACGTGGTCGCGGCCGTCGTCGACCCCGGTCGGAGCGCCACCGTGGCCGACGTCGCCGACGGGCTGCCCGGCGTCGTCCTCGACCCCGCGTACACGCCGGTGCCGCTGGCGCGCCCGGTGCCGCCGCCCGGCGGCGACCCGCTGTCGCTCAACCAGCCGCTCGGCTTCTCGCTCGCCGCCGAGGACGCCTCGGTGCTGGTGCGCGGCGTCATCGCGGACGACGAGCTGACCGCCCGCGTGGCGATGCTGACCTCGCTGCGCCCCGACGTCACCGGCGTGTTCGCCGACCCGGTCATCCACACCACGTTGACCTGCGGCGGCGACCCGCCCGTCGGCACCTGGCACGACGTCGAGCGGCTGCTCGGCGCCGACGCGCTGCGCGCCGAGGGGCTGGACGGGTCCGGCGTGGCGCTGGCCGTGCTCGACACCGGGATCAACCTCGCCCACACCACGCGGCAGCTCGGCAGGGACGTCATCCTCGACGCGGCGCGCAGCTGGGTGCCCCCGGGCGTCGACGGGCGGCCGGGCCAGTTCGAGGTCGACCACGGCACGATGTGCGCGTTCGACACGCTCATCGGCGCGCCCCGGGCCACGCTCGTGGACGTGCCGGTGCTGCTGTCCAGGCGGCCCGGCGGGTCGGCGCTCGACGGGCTGCTGTCGGACGCGGTGGCCGCGTTCGCGCACCTGCGCGGGGTGCTGGAGGCGCAGCCCGCCGAGACGCGGGCCCTGGTGGTCACCAACTCCTGGGGGTCGTTCTCCCCCGAGTGGGACTTCCCGGTCGGTCATCCGGGCAACTACTCCGACAACCCGGCCCACCCGTTCAACCTCATGGTGACCGCGCTCGACCAGGCGGGGGCCGACGTGCTGTTCGCGGCGGGCAACTGCGGGCGCCAGTGCCGCGACGGCCGGTGCGCCTACCCCGACCGGCCGATCGTCGGCGCCAACTCGCACGCCAAGGCGCTGTCGATCGGCGGCGTGGACATCACCGGCGAGCGGGTCGGCTACTCCTCGCAGGGGCCGGGACGGCTGACCGCCCGCAAGCCGGACGTGTGCGCCTACACGCACTTCTCCGGCTCGCGGGCGTTCGGCGACACCGAGCCCGACTCGGGCACCTCGGCGGCCACGCCGGTCGCCGCCGGCCTCGTCGCCGCGCTGCGCACCCGCTGGCCGTCCACGCGGCTGTCGCCGTCGCAGCTGCGGGCGCTGCTGCGGCGCACCGCCGACGACCGCAGCGAGGTGGGCTTCGACTTCGACTACGGGTACGGGGTCATCGACCCGGAAGGGATCCTGGCGGCGCTGCGGCGCCGGTCCGCCGCCTGAACCCCGGGGAGCGGTCCCGCGTGTTCAGGCGTTCTCACGGCTGAACACGCGGGTGCCGACGGCGACGCTCACCACGGCCAGCACCGCGGTCACCGCCACGCCCAGCCCCACCGTGCCGGTGGCGTAGTGCCCGGCGAACAGCTCGCGCAGCGCCTCAAGCACGTACCGGAACGGGCTGATCCGCGAGAGCACGTCGAGCCAGGCCGGCGCCATCGACATCGGCAGGAACGACCCCGACAGCAGCGCCAGCGGCATGACGATCGTGCTCATCACGGGCGCGAACAGGTTCTCGTCGATGGTGAGCGCCACCGCGTACGACAGGGAGGCGAGGCCCGCGCCCAGCACGACGACCAGCACGAGCCCCGCCAGCAGGCCGGCGACCGGCGCCCGCAGCCCGAACGCGTAGCCGACGGCGACGAGCACCACGGTCTGCACGACGAGCGCGACGACGTTGTTGAGCACCCGGCCGAGCAGCAGCGCCAGGCGGCTGGCCGGGGTGACGCGCAGCCGTTCCAGCACCCCGAAGCGCCGCTCGAAGACGACGCCGAAGCCGGCCATGCCGGTGCTCATGAGCCCGAGCTGCACGATCAGGCCGGGCACGAGCGTCTCCCAGGTGCCGATCGAGGCGAAGATCGGCCCGAACAGGACGAGGAACACCATCGGCTGGATCGCGCCGAAGACGAGGCCGAGCTTCTGCTGGAGCGTGACGGCGAGGTTGTGGCGGAACAGCAGCCACGTGTCCCGGGCCGCGGACCTGATCACGCCGGCACCTCCTCGCGCAGCGACCGGCCGGTGATGTCGAGGAACACGTCGTCGAGGGTGCGGCCACCGGCCTTCAGCTCGGCCGGGCTGCCCTCGGCGACGATCCGGCCGCCGTCGATGATCAGGAGGCGGTCGCAGAGCGCGTCGGCCTCGTCGAGGTAGTGCGTGGTGAGGAACACCGTCATCCCGTGGTCGGCGCGCAGCGCGCGGATGTGGTCCCAGAGGTGCGCGCGGCTCTGGGGGTCGAGCCCCGTGGTGGGCTCGTCGAGGAAGAGCAGCGGCGGGCGGTGCAGCAGCCCGAACGCCAGGTCGAAGCGGCGACGCCGGCCGCCCGACAGCGCTCCGCCGGGCAGGTGCTCCATGCCGGTCAGCTCCAGCAGGGCCAGCACCTCGGCGACGCGCCCGCGCGCCTCCTCGCGGCTCATGCCGTACAACATGGCCTGCAGCACCAGCTCCCCGGCAGGCGGGACGGCGAGGTTGACGCTGCCGTTCTGCGAGACGTAGCCGATGCGCCGGCGCACGCCCGCCGGGTCGGTGAGCAGGTCGCAGCCCGCGACGGTCGCGCTCCCCGAGGTCGGGGCCAGCAGCGTGGTGAGCATGCGCATGGTCGTGCTCTTGCCGGCGCCGTTCGGGCCGAGGAAGCCCACGATCCGGCCGGGCTCGACGGTGATGTCCACGCCTGCGACGGCTTGCACGCCGCCCTTGAAGGTCTTCGCCAGACCTTTGGTCTCGATCAATTTCATCGCCTCCAAAATTAAACTAGCCCTAATTTTGGTGTCACTGCAAGCTAGATACGATGACCTTATGGACGAAGGACTGCGCGAGCGCAAGAAGCGGGAGACCCGCCGCCGGATCTCCGACATGGCGACGGGCCTGTTCCTGATGCGCGGCTTCGACCAGGTCACGGTGGCGGAGGTGGCGCGCGCGGCCGACGTGTCGGTCAACACCGTCTTCAACTACTTCCGCACCAAGGAGGACCTCTTCCTCGACCGGCAGGCCGATCTGGAGGAGATCTACGGACGGATCGTCCGCGAGCGGCGGCCCGGCGAGAGCGTGGTGGACGCCTTCCGGCGCGACTTCCTCGACGCCCTGGACACCGGCGACTGGCGCTACGGCTTCAACGAGGGGGCCGAGACGTGGATGCGCGTAGTGGCCGAGAGCCCCTCGCTGACGGCGCGGACACGGGACATCGAGCACCAGGTCATGGCCCGCGTGGCGGCGGCGATCGCTGAGGAGACGGTCGCCGGCCCCGACGACGTGCGGCCCGAACTCGTGGCGGCGCAGATCCTCGACACGACGCGGCTGCTGTCACAGCACGCGCTGCGCCGCCGGACGGCGGGCGAGAGCCCGCGCGAGGTCGAGGCGTGGCTGCGCGAGCAGACCGAGGCGCTGTTCGACCTGCTGGAGTCGGGGATCGGCGACTACGGCCGGCGCCCGCTAGGTGCCGACGCGGCTGAAGACGGCGAGGCCGCCGGCGACGAGGAAGATGACCACGTAGAAGGCGATCAGCGCTAGCCACAGGCAGGTGCTGACGATGCCGCAGATGCGGCCGGCCTGCACCATGCCGCGGTTCTCGAAGTAGTAGCCGCTGCCGTCGATCTCGCGCAGCGCCTTGTTGCCCATCACCCAGGCGAACGGGCCGAGCAGGCCGCACACGACCAGGCTGAGGATGCCCAGCACGAGGATCGTCGTGCCGTTGGGGTGGGTCTGGGGCGGCGGTCCATAGGGGGACGGGCCGTAGTTCGGGTAGGACATCTGCGCTCGCCCCTCGTCGTCGCCTGACAGCGGTCGTTTATACCACGAAGGCCGCCCGACGGACGGACGTTGCACGGGGAGTGGTATTGACCTAGCGCTTGCTACAATCGCGGCATGATGCAGGTCCTCAAGCCCTTCGCCCAGTGGATGGCCTCGACCGACTGGTTCCTGAAGGTCGGCCCCCGGTTCGTCCCCCAGCTGGACCGCGCCCTCTACCGGCTGACCCGGGGCAAGGTGATCAGCAGCGACCGCGTGGTGCCGTCGCTGGTGCTCACCACCACCGGCGCCAAGACGGGGCGGCTGCGCGAGTCGCCGCTCGCCTGCCGTCCCGAGCCGGACGGCGGCTTCCTCGTCGTCGGCAGCAACTTCGGCCGCGAGAACCATCCGGCCTGGACCGGCAACCTCATGAAGAAGCCGGAGGCCGCGGTCACGTACAAGGGCCGGCAGATCCCCGTCACGGCCAGGCTGCTGACCGGCGAGGAGCGCGAGGCGGCCTGGCGGGAGCTGGTCGAGCAGTGGCCCCTCTACGACCGGTACGTGGAGAAGTCGGGCAGGGAGCTGAGGGTCTTCCGGCTCACGCCCAGGTGATCTTCTACGCCATCATGGTGGGGCACCCGAAACCGTCAAGGAGCCTCCACCCGTGCGTGAACGTGTCCGCGCCGTCGTCACGAGCCGCCGTTTCCAGCAGCTCATCGTCGTCGTCATCCTGATCAACGCCGCCACCCTCGGCCTGGAGACCGTGCCCGCGGTCGCCGCGCGGCACGGCGCCACGCTCACCGCCATCGACCACGCCGCCCTCTACGTCTTCGTCGCCGAGCTGATCGCCAAGATCTACGCCGAGCGGTCGCGCTTCCTGCGCGACCCCTGGAACGTCTTCGACGCGCTGATCGTCGCGATCGCGCTGGTGCCCGCGACCGGCGGCCTGTCCGTGCTGCGGTCGCTGCGGATCCTGCGCGCCCTGCGCCTGCTGTCGGTGGTGCCCAGCCTGCGCCGCGTCGTGTCGGCCCTGCTGCGCGCCATGCCGGGGATGAGCTCCATCGTGGTGCTGCTGGGCCTGGTGCTGTACGTGGCGGGCGTCATGGCCACCAAGCTGTACGGCCAGGCGGCCCCGGAGCGCTTCGGCAGCCTGCCCTCCTCGCTGTTCACGCTGTTCCAGACCATGACGGGCGACGACTGGGGGAACATCGCGCGGGACGTGATGACCCTTCACCCGACGGCCTGGATCTTCTTCACCGCCTTCATCCTGATCTCCACGTTCATCGTCCTCAACCTGTTCATGGCGGTGGTGGTGAGCGCGATGGACGAGGAGTCGGCGGCCGAGCGAGCCGAGCTGCAGGGGCTCGGCGACGAGTCGGCGGCCTCCACCCGCGTCATCCTGGACGAGCTGGCGGCGCTGCGCCGCGAGGTCGCCGCCCTGCGCCGCGACGGCGTCCTCGACGGCCCCGGCCGATGACCCCCGACCGGAGACACGGCGGGAGGCACGGCGGGAGGCACGGCGGGAGGCATGGCCGGGCGGGTCAGCGGGAGTAGAACTCCACGACGAGCTGCTCGTCCACCGGAACCGCGATCTGCTCGCGTTCCGGCCGGGCCGTCAGCGTGAACCGCAGGTCGGCGTGCTCCACGGACAGGTACGGCGCGATCCGCTCGTCGGCGTGGACGCCCTCGGCGGCGGCCACGAACGGCTGCATGCGCCGCGACCGCTCCCGGACCGAGACGACCTGACCGGGCTTGACCAGGTAGCTGGGGATGTCCACCTTGCGGCCGTCCACGGCGATGTGGCCGTGTGTGACGTACTGGCGGGCGGCGTAGATCGACGGCGCCAGGCCGGCGCGCAGCACGAGGGAGGCCAGACGGGTCTCCAGCAGCGTGACGAGCTCCGCGCCGGACGCGCCGGGCTTGCGCACGGCCAGGTCCCAGTAGCGGCGCAGCTGCCGCTCGGACACGTCGTAGTACCAGCGCAGCTTCTGCTTCTCCAGCAGGCGCAGGCCGTAGTCGCCGGTGGTGCGGCGGTTGGTCTTGCGGCCGTGCTCGCCCGGCGGGTACGGCCGCTGCTCGAAGTAGCGGATGGCCTTCCTGGTCAGCGGCACGCCCGCGCGGCGGGACAGCCGCACCTTGGGACCGGTGTAGCGCACGTTCACCTCATGTGATTAGGTAATGCTTACTTAGGTAAGGCTAACCTAGTCTTCACGTTGATCTCAAGGAGCCGCCATGCCGCCCATCGCCGAACGCGTCCGCACGCTCGCCGCGACCTCCGCCGTGGTCCGGGTGACCGTCGACGGCGTCCCGTCCCCCGCGACCGGCGGGGTGGACGAGCGGGGCCGCCCGGTGCTGCTGGTGCGCGCCGGCGAGCCGCTGCACGGGCTGGGCGACGACGCGGTGGTGGCGGTGAACCTCACCGCGACGCGCCGCCTGGGCGAGGCCGAGCACCCGCGCGGGCTGCTGGAGGTCCAGGGGTGGGCGCAGGCCGTACCGGTGGAGGATGCGCGGGCGGCGGCCGTCGCGGTCGCGGCGCGCAGCGCGGACGAGGGGCTGTTCGCGGCGCTGGAGCGGTACGGCGAGCCGTCCGCGCCGCGGCTGCTGCGGCTCGACGTGGCGCAGGTCGTGTACCTGACCGGGCAGGAGTCGGGCGTGCTGGACGCCGACGAGTACCTCGACGCCGGGCCCGACCCGCTGACGGAGACGGCCGAGCGCGTCCTCGCCCACGTCAACGAGGCGCACCGGGCGCAGCTCGCCAACGGCGTGGCCGCCCTGCTGGGCGAGCCCGCCCTCATGGGCGAGGGCCGCGGTCACGGCGGGCGTCCCGGCTGCTCCGGCCGCTCGGGCGCCGTCGGGACGGGCGCTCCCGCGGCGGGCGCCGGGTGCGGCGAGGTGTGGCTGTGGGAACTCGACAGCCACGGCGCGACGGTCCGCGTGGACGACGACCTCGTCCGCTTCCCGTGGCCGGCCCGGGTGGGCACCGGCCAGGACCTGGAGGCCGCGCTGCGCGGGCTGATGTGCACGTGCTGAGCCGCCCGCGGCGATCACCATCTTGATCACGATTGTCGCGGGGGCGGTCCGACCTCCGGCAGGCACTCAGTATCATCGGCGGCTGTGACCGAGACCGAGCCGCGCAGACGTGTCCTGATGACCGCCGGTGTGCTGATCGGCGTGGTGATGCTGAGCGCGGCGGCGATCCTCGGTCTGGGAGAGCTCGGAGGCGCCTCGCTGTCCCCGGTCAGCCTGCCGGACGGCGGCGAGCGGCGTGCGGAGCCCGCCAGGGCCGGGGCCACGCGGGTCACGACGGCCAGCGCCCCGGTGACGCGCCCCGGCCACCACGCGCCCACGCCGGCGGCCGTGCCGTCGCCGCTTCCCACCGCGACGGCCCGGCCCACGGCCACCCGCTCGCCGCGCACGGTGGGGGCCACACCGGCTCCGCGGCGCGGCGCCACGACCGCGCCGCCCGTGCGGCCGGGTGAGGCGTCGGTGACCCCCGCCCGCTCCCGGCGGCCGGGAGTCGCCAGCCCCGCCCCGGCGGGCCCGGTCACGCCCACGCCCACGGACGTCGTCCCGAACGCCCCCGCCAACCCCGCCGGCCACACCCCGCCGGGCCACAGCAGGCACCCGGGCCACGGCAACGGCAATGGCAATGACAATGGCAATGGCAACGGCTTGGGCGACGGCGACGCCGCGGACTGAGCTCCGCCGCCGTTCTCGGGTCCCGGGTGGCGGGTGTCAGGAGGGGCGCAGGTCGAGGCTCTCGTCGACGGCGTCCGGTGACAGGACGCTGTCCAGCACCATCACCGCGCAGCCGCTGATGCCCGCTCCCCAGCCCATGCGGCTCGGCTCGATGCGCAGGCGCCGCGTGGCCAGGGCCGTGGAGCGCCGGTAGACGACCTCCCGGATGCTCGACACGAGCGGCCCGAACGCCTCCGCCACGTCGCCGCCCAGCACGACCACGGACGGGTTGAGGATGTTCACCGCGCCGGCCAGGACCTCGCCGATACGCCGCCCGGCCTCGCGGACCATGGCCATCGTCTCGGCGTCCCCGGCCCGCACGAGCGCGGTCACGTCGGCGATCGTCTTGACGTCCTTGCCGGCCGTCCGCAGCTCGCGCAGCAGCGCCGTTCCGCTCGCCACCGAGTCGACGCAGTCGACGTTGCCGCAGCGGCACAGGACGCCGCCGCCGTCGCGGACGGGAATGTGCCCGATCTCGCCGGCCGCGCCGAGCGCGCCGCGCAGGATCCCGCCGCCCGCGATGACGCCGGCGCCGATCCGCGTGGACACCTTGACGAACATCAGGTCGTCGAGGTCGGGGTAGACGCCGCGGTGCTCGCCGATGGCCAGCACGTTCACGTCGTTGTCGACGAGCACGGGCACCGGGAACCGCTCGCGGACGATGGGCGGGATGAGCACGCCGGTCCACGACGCCATCACCCGCGCGCTCTCGGTGCGGCCGCGCGCGAACTCGACCGTGGCCGGCACGCCCATGCCGACTCCCTTGACGTCCTCGCGCGGCCGGTCGCCGAGCAGGTCCTCCCAGGTGTCGAGAAGCAGCGGCAGCACCACGTCGGGGCCCTGCTCGACGTCGATGGCGAAGTCCCGGCCGGCCAGCTCGCGGCCGGCGAGGTCGCACACGGCGACGCGGGTGCGGCTGGCGCCCAGCGCGGCCACCAGCACCACCCCGCCCGCGGCGTTGAACTCCAGCCGCACGGGGGGCCGCCCCCCGGTGGAGGGCGCGTCGGCCCGCTCCACCACGAGACCGCGCTCGATCAGCTCGGCGACGCGCAACTGCACCGCGGGGCGCGACAGGCCGGTCACCCGGCCGAGATCGGCCCGCGTCACCGCCTCACCCGAGCGGATGAGGCGCAGCACCTCGCCACTCGTGGCGAGGGTAGCGGCGGTACGTCGAGGCATCGGCTAAGTGAATCACAGGAGGTTACGTAATGAAAAGTCGCAACTTTTTCATCTCACATGCCAAAACTCTGCTTGTCTACAAACCAAACTCTGGCTAGTGTCCGTTCTGTCCTTCTTGGTAGATCAACGGAGTTCCTCGTCGTGTCCCCCATGAGCTCGTCTTCCGGCACATCAGCGTCCGGCGCGCCCGAGACCGCGCACACCGCCGACCTCGTGGTCTTCGGCGGCACCGGCGACCTGTCCATGCGCAAGCTGCTTCCCGCGCTGTACCACGGCGACCGCGAGGGCCGGCTCGCGCCCGGAACGCGCATCATCGCGATGTCCCGCGGCGGGCTGACCGACGCGGACTTCCGCGGCAAGGTGGACGCCGAGGTACGCGACCGGATCCCCGGCGGCGACGCCGAGGTGTGGCGCCGCTTCCTGGGCCGCCTGCACCACGTGTCGATCGACGTGGGCGGCGGCCAGGCCGTCGACGGGGGCTCCGACCGGTCGGGGTGGGGCGCGCTGGCCGCCCTGCTGGCCGGGCACGAGGACCGCGACCGGGTGTTCTACCTGGCCAGCCCGCCCCGGACGTTCGGCGCGTTCTGCCGCGAGCTGGCCGCCGCCGGCCTGGTGACGCCCCGCTCCCGCGTGGTGCTGGAGAAGCCCCTCGGCCACGACCTGGTCAGCGCGCAGCGCATCAACGACGAGGTCGGCGCCATCTTCGACGAGCGGCAGATCTTCCGGATCGACCACTACCTGGGCAAGGAGACCGTGCAGAACCTGCTCGTGCTCCGCTTCGCCAACGCGTTCCTGGAGCCGATCTGGAACTCGCTGTGGATCGACCACGTCCAGATCACCGCCGCCGAGACCGTCGGCACGCCCGGCCGCCGCGGCTACTACGACCACGCGGGCGCCCTGCGCGACATGGTGCAGAACCACCTGCTCCAGCTCCTGTGCCTGACCGCGATGGAGCCGCCCGCACGCAACGACCGCGAGGCGATCCGCGACGAGAAGGTCAAGGTGCTGCAGGCGCTGCGGCCGATCACCGGCGGCGAGGTCGAGCGGTTCACCGTGCGCGGCCAGTACGTCGAGAGCGGCGACATGCCCGGCTACCTGGACGAGCCCGCCTCCACCCCGCCCACCGAGGAGTCGCGCCGGGTCGAGACGTTCACCGCGATCCGCGCCGAGATCCGCAACTGGCGCTGGGCCGGGGTGCCGTTCTACCTGCGCACCGGCAAGCGGCTGCCGCGCCGCGTGTCGGAGATCGTCGTCCAGTTCAAGGACGTCCCGCACTCGATCTTCCCCGGCGGCACGCCCAACCGCCTCGTCCTGCGGCTCCAGCCCGAGGAGGGCATCCAGCTGCACATCATGGCCAAGGAGCCGGGCGCGGGCGAGGTGACGCTCAAGCCGGTGCCGCTGAGCCTCAGCTTCGGCGAGACGTTCACCGCGCGGGTGCCCGAGGCGTACGAGCGGCTGCTCATGGACGTGCTGGCCGGCAACCCGACGCTGTTCATGCGGCGCGACGAGGTGGAGGCCGCCTGGCGGTGGATCGACCCGATCCTCGCCGCGTGGGAGGCGTCGGGCGAGCTGCCCGAGCCGTACGCGGCGGGCTCGACCGGCCCCGCGGGGGCCCACGAGATGCTCGCCCGCAGCGGCCGGGCCTGGCACGAGGACGAGTCGTGACCGGCGCCGCCCCCTTACCTCTCACACCGCCTGCCCAGACCCCGACAGCACCGGCAGTAACCGCACGGCCGACGAAGGAGTGTCCATGAACCCCGTCATCCAGGAGATCACGGACAGGATCACCGAGCGCAGCCGCGCGAGCCGCAGCGTCTACCTGGACCGGATCCGGCGCGCCGGCGAGGCCGCCCGCGCCAAGGGCCCGGCCCGCGCGCACCTGGGGTGCGCGAACCTGGCGCACGGCTTCGCCGCCGCGCCCGCCGAGGACAAGCCGGCCCTCATGGGCGCCGCCAAGCCCGGCGTGGCCATCGTGACCAGCTACAACGACATGCTGTCGGCTCACCAGCCGTACGAGACGTACCCGCCGGAGCTGAAGGCGGCGGTGCGGCGGGCCGGCGGCGTGGCGCAGGTGGCGGGCGGCGTGCCGGCCATGTGCGACGGCATCACGCAGGGCCGGGCCGGCATGGAGCTGTCGCTCTACAGCCGGGACGTGATCGCCATGGCGACCGCGATCGCGCTGTCGCACGACATGTTCGACGCGACGCTGCTGCTGGGCGTCTGCGACAAGATCGTGCCGGGCCTGTTCATCGGCGCGCTGCACTTCGGGCACCTGCCCGCGATCTTCGTGCCGGCCGGCCCCATGACCTCCGGGCTGCCGAACAAGGTGAAGGCCCGCACCCGGCAGCTGTTCGCCGAGGGCAAGGTGGGCCGCGTCGAGCTGCTCGACGCCGAGGCGAAGTCCTACCACTCCCCCGGCACCTGCACCTTCTACGGCACCGCCAACTCCAACCAGGCGCTGATGGAGGTCATGGGCCTGCACCTGCCGGGTTCGACGTTCGTCAACCCGCACACCGAGCTGCGGCACGCGCTGACCGAGGCGGCCGGCCGCCGTGCCGTGGAGATCACCGCGCACGGCTCCGAGTACACGCCGCTCGGCGAGCTGGTGGACGAGAAGGCCATCGTGAACGCCTGCGTCGCGCTGCTGGCCACCGGCGGCTCCACCAACCACACCCTGCACCTGGTGGCCATGGCCGCCGCCGCGGGCATCGTGCTCACCTGGGACGACCTGGCCCGCCTGTCGGAGGTCGTGCCGTCGCTCACCCGCATCTACCCGAACGGCCAGGCGGACGTGAACCACTTCCGCGACGCCGGCGGCATGCAGGTGCTCATCGGCGACCTGCTCGACGCGGGCCTGCTGCACGAGGACGTCCTGACGGTCGCCGGGCGGGGGCTGAGCCACTACCGCTCCGCCCCGGCGCTGGAGGACGGCGCGCTGGTCTGGTCCGAGGTCACCGGTGGCAGCAAGGACCTGGACGTGCTGCGTCCCGTCTCCGAGCCGTTCTCCGCCGACGGCGGCATCCACATGCTCGAGGGCAACCTCGGCCGGGCGGTGAGCAAGGTGTCGGCCGTCAAGCCGGAGCACCTGGTGATCGAGGCCCCGGCCAAGGTGTTCGACGACCAGCTCGACCTGCTGCGCGCGTTCGAGGCGGGCGAGCTGGACGGGCAGGACTTCGTCGCCGTCCTCCGCTACCAGGGGCCGAGTGCCAACGGCATGCCGGAGCTGCACAAGCTCACGCCGCCGATGGCCGTGCTGCTCGACCGCGGGCAGCGGGTCGCGATCGTCACCGACGGGCGCATGTCCGGCGCGTCCGGCAAGGTGCCCGCGGCCATCCACCTGTCGCCGGAGGCGGCCGACGGCGGCCCGATCGCGCTCGTCCGCGACGGCGACGTGATCAGGCTGGACTCGGCGGCCGGGACGCTGGAGCTGCGGGTCCCGGCCGAGGAGCTGGCCCGGCGCACGCCGGGCGGCCGGCCGCTCAGCGACGCGGAGTGGGTCGGCACGGGCCGCGAGCTGTTCGCGACGTTCCGCCGCATGGCGGGGCACGCCGAGCAGGGCGCCGGGATCTTCGGCATCAGCGGCGCCGAGTCGCCGCACCACGGCCCCGGGCTGGGCTTCCCGGCGGAGGCGGGCGCCTCCCACCTGGAGACCGGCCTCGCCGACCCGGCCCAGGTGGGCGCCGGAGCCCGCAGGTGAACGGGTTCGGACGGTTCGGCTGGGCCGGCCGCCTCGGACGGTTCCGGAGGGCCGGGCGGTGAGCGGGTTCGCCTTCCCGTGGCTGGTCGCCGACATCGGCGGCACCAACGCCCGGTTCGGCCTGGTGACCTCGCCCGGAGCGCGGCCCTCGCACGTCGCCGTGCTCGCGGGGGCCGAGCACCGGGGCCTGCCCGAGGCCGTGGCCGCCTACCTCGCCGACCACGCGGACGGCGCGCGGCCGGGCGCGGCCTGCCTCGCCCTGGCCGGTCCCGTGGACGGCGACCGCTACGCGCTGACGAACCTGCCCTGGTCCGGCTCGGCCCGCGACCTCGGCGTGCCGGAGGTGGCGCTGCTCAACGACTTCGAGGCGCTGGCCGTGTCGCTGCCGCACCTGGAGGGCGACGACCTGGTGCCGCTGGGCGGCCCCGCCCCGGCGTACGGGGTGAACGCCCCGGCGTACGGGATGAAGGCGGTGCTCGGTCCCGGCACCGGGCTCGGCGTGGCCGGGCTCGTGCCGGTGGACGGCGGCTGGGTCCCCGTCCCGGGCGAGGGCGGGCACGTGACGCTGCCCGTACAGGACGAGCGTGAGCTGGAGGTGCTGCGGGCGCTCACGCGCCGGCACGTGCCGGGCGGCCCCGGCGGCCAGGTGGTGGCCGAGCACGTCCTGTCGGGTCCCGGGCTGGTGCGGCTGCACCGGGCGCTGGCCGACGTCCGCGGCGTGGCCGCGGCCGAGGACACGGCGTCGGGGATCGTGGCGCGGGCGGACGACGCGTTGTGCGCGGAGACGGTCGAGGTGTTCTGCGGTCTGCTCGGGACGTTCGCGGCCAACGTCGCGCTGACGCTGGGCGCGCGGGGCGGGGTGTACCTCGGCGGCGGGGTGCTGCCGCGGATCGCGGAGCGGGTCCGTACGGGTCCGTTCCGCACACGCTTCGCCACGAACCCTGACATGGCGGACTACCTGTCGGCCATCGCGACGTCCCTCATCGTCGCCCCGCAACCGGCGCTGACCGGGGCCGCGGCCTGGCTGGACCGCCTCGCCTCGCGCGCCGCCCGTGGCTCCTCGGAATGGGCGGAGGACCTGCCCATGACGACCGCGTTGCCCGTCGCCCCGGCGGAGCCGGCGCCGCTGCCGGGCTGAGGGACGGCGGTGGCCGCGCGGACCCGCCTCCCGGGGACTCAGTAGCCTGGGCGCACGGCTCGCCCCGGCCGGACAACGTGCAACGGCCTTCGGGCCGACGAGATGGACGACGGCCCCGGTGGCCGGCAAGGAGAAGAGTTGCAGATGACGAGCCTGCTCGACCTCGCCCCCGTGATCCCCGTCGTGGTGATCGACGACGTGGAGACCGCCGTGCCGCTGGCGCGGGCGCTGGTCTCCGGCGGCCTGCCGGTCATCGAGGTGACGCTGCGCACGAAGGTGGCGCTGGAGGCGATCGGCCGGATCGCCGCCGAGGTGCCCGGCGCCGTGGTGGGCGCGGGCACGGTGCGGACGGCCGCCGACGTCGAGGCTTCGCTGAAGGCGGGCGCGTCGTTCCTGGTCTCGCCCGGGGCCACGCCGTCGCTGGTGGACGCGATGCTGGCGGGCGGCGCTCCGTTCCTGGCGGGGGCGGCCACGGCGTCGGAGGTCATGGCGCTGGCCGAGCGGGGGCTGAAGGAGCTGAAGTTCTTCCCCGCCGAGGCCGCGGGCGGCCGGCCGTACCTGAAGTCGCTGGCGGGGCCGCTGCCGGACGTGCGGTTCTGCCCGACGGGCGGGATCCGGCCGGAGACGGCGGCCGACTACCTCGCGCTGCCGAACGTCGGCTGCGTCGGCGGCACCTGGCTCACCCCGGCCGACGCGCTGGCGACGGGCGACTGGGCCCGCGTCGAGGCGCTCGCCGCCGAGGCCGCCGCCCTCCGCTGACCGCCCCGGGAGCCGGCCGCCCCGGGAAGAGCCGCGCTCCGCGCCCTTCCCCGCCCCCATGCCCTGTGGGGGCGGGGAAGGCGGTGGCGGGCGAGGCCGTCACGCCGCCACCGGAGGGCGCCTTCCTCCGTTAGAGTCTGGGGTGGAAAAGGGCATGCCGGGCGATGGCCCGGCCGGTCGAGGCGGCGGGATGACGACGGCGAGAGGACAGCGACGTTGGGGCTGCAGGATCGCTCCGCGGGCACTCCGCTGACACCTGAGGACCCCCCGGCGATCGGCCCGTACGAGCTGGTCAGCCGGCTGGGGTCGGGCGGGATGGGCACCGTCTACCTGGCCAAGGCGGCCGACGGCGCGCGGGTGGCGCTCAAGGCGATCCGCCGCGACTACACCGCCGACCCGGTCTACCGGGCGCGTTTCCACGAAGAGGTGTCCAACGCGCGCAAGGTCGCCTCGTTCTGCACCGCCCGGGTGCTCGACCACGGCGAGGACGGCGGCGTCCTGTACCTCGTCACCGAGTACATCGACGGCATCTCCCTGGAGGACCACCTCATCGAGCACGGGGCGTTGTCGCCGTCCGTGCTCCACTCGGCCGCCGTGGGCGTCGCCGCGGCGCTGACCGCCATCCACGCGGCGGGCCTCGTCCACCGCGACCTCAAACCGGCCAACGTCATGCTGACGCTCGCCGGGCCCCGGGTGATCGACTTCGGGCTGGCCCGCTCGGCGCACCTGTCCTCCCGCCACACCAACGCCGGGATGGTCATGGGCACGCCGGGCTGGATCGCTCCGGAGCAGGTGTTCGAGGGGAAGACCAGCCCGGCGGGCGACGTGTTCGCGTGGGGGTCGCTCATCGCGTACGCCGGGCTCGGCGGGCACCCGTTCGGCGAGGGCGACGCGTACGTGATGGCCGCCCGCGCCCGCACCGCGCCGCCCGACCTCCGGGGGCTGCCCGCGCCGCTCGACCGGCTGGTGGCCGCGGCCATCCACCCCGACCCGGCGCGCCGGCCCCCGGCCCGGCAGTTGCTGCTGGAGCTGGTCGGGGCGGCGGACGAGCCGGCGGCGCAGCTCGCGGCCACGCGCCACCTCACCACCACGTGGGACCCGGCGGATCTCCCGCCGCTGTCGCAGTCCCCCCGCAGCGCCCCCGGACGCCCGCCCGTTCCCCCGCCCGGCCCGCAGGCGCCCCCGGCCGCGCCGCCCGCCCAGCCGGGGCCGCCCTCCTCGACGGGCGGCCGGCCCCCGCAGGCCCACCAGACGGGCCATGTGCCGCTGCCGCCGCAGGCCCACCAGACCGGTCAGGTGCCGCTTCCCCCGCCGGGGCAGCCGCCCATGCCGTCCGGGTCCCTCCAGCAGCCGCCGCACCACCACACCGGCCAGGGGCCGCTCCCCGGCCGGCCAGGACCGGCCGCCCAGGCGCCGTCACACGGGCCGGGACCGCAGAACCCGTCGTCACACGGACCCGGGCCGCAGCACCCGTCGTCACACGGACCCGGGACACACGGCCCGTCATCGCATGGACCCGGGACACACGGCCCGTCATCGCATGGACCGGGCGGACCGCACGGCCCGTCGTCGCACGGGCCCGGAGCGCGCGGGCGTACCGTGCAGGGGCCGCCGCCCGGTCAGGGGCCTCCGTCCGGGCTCACCGGGCCGGGCCCGCTGCCGCCCGCCACGATGCCCCCGCCCGGCAGGCCCCGGCGTGGCACGTTCACCGGCTGCCTGACCACCGTGGTGATCGCCCTGGTGCTGCTCGTGGTGCTGGTCGCGTTGATCGCCTGGATGACGCGGGACCCCGCCGTGGGCAGCGTGGACGGGCCGGCGCAGGACGGCAGGCTGCGGTTCGCGGTGACCGGCACCAAGTGTCCCAAAGCGGCCAAGTCCGCCAAGCTGCGCACCTGTACGGTCTCGGTGAAGGTGGACAACATCGGCCAGGAGGCCCGCGTCCTCTACCCGGGGCAGCAGAAGCTCTGCGACGAGGACGACGTCCCCCACGGCGGCACCCGGCTGCTCGACAAGGCGGGCACCGAGATCACTCCGGTGCGCATCGGGCCGGGCCAGTCGTTCAGCGGGGCGCTGGTGTTCGAGCTGCCCAAGGGCGCCGGCCCGGCCGCGCTGGAGCTGCACGACTCCGGCCTGAGCCACGGCGTCCGCCTCACCCTGGGCGGCTGACCGCCCGGGCGCGCCCCGGACCAGGCCAGGATCAGGGGACGAGGACGAGGCGGCCGCGCAGGCCGCCCTTGGCCAGGCGGCGGTGGGCCTCGGCCGCCTGCTCCAGCGGCAGGGTCTCCGCGACCCTGAGCGTGAGCGTCCCCTGCTCCACCAGCTCGACCAGGTCCGCCAGCCGCGCCCCGTCCGCCGTGATCCAGTGGGTGAACACGCGCGTCCCCCGGAGCGGCACCGGGGCGCCGCCCGCGACCACCGCGGCGAAGGAGCCGCGGGAACGGACCGCGTCGAGCGCCGCCGCGCCGGTCACGGCCGCGTCCAGGGCGCCGTGGACGCCGCCGGGCACCAGAGCCCGTACGGCCTCCCCGAGCCGGGCGGTACGGGGCACGAACAGCTCCGCGCCCAGCTCCCGTACCAGGGGCTCGTCCGCGGCCCCGGCGACGGCGACGACCCGCAGGCCCCGCGCGGCGGCGAGCTGGACGGCGAACCCGCCCACCGCCCCCGCCGCGCCCGTCACCAGCAGCGTCTCGCCGGGGGCCAGGCCGAGCCGGTCGAGGGCCTGCACTGCGGTCAGCCCGTTGAGCGGCAACGTCGCCGCATCCACCGCGCTCACCCCGGACGGCGCCCGGCTCACGACGTCCGCGTCGAGCACGACCTGCTCGGCCTGGGTCCCGAGCGGCACGTCGAGCCGGTCCGACAGCCCCACCACGCGGTCCCCCGGCGCGAGCCCGGTGACGCCCGGGCCGGTCTCCTCGACGGTCCCGGCCACGTCCCAGCCGATGCCGATCAGGTCGCGCTCCGGCAGCAGCCCCGCCTCGGTGAGGGCGCCCGACCGGGTGGCCGCGTCGACGGGGTTGACGGTCGCCGCCTCGACCCTGATCCGTACCTGCCCCTCCCCCACGGACGGCACCGGCAGGTCGGCGATCTCCAGCACCTCCGGGCCGCCGAAGGCGCGGATGACGACAGCACGCATGCGATCTCTCCCTCTCGCTCGGGTGGCGGACCTCCCGCCGCACACCACCGTAGAAGAGGCACTCTCTTGCAGGAAGCAGGTACCTGAGAGTTCGTAACGTACGAAGTGGAAACCCGAGCCGTCAGAAGATGCTCGCCCAGACGCCGCGCGCGCCGGAGCGTGCGGGGCACCTGTCCCGTTCGGCGCCCGTCACAAGGTCGGAGTCCGGAAACGAGGAGGCGCGTAGAGTTCGTCAAGTACGTATATGACGATGTTGCCGGCGGTGCCACGATGGATCCACGGGAAGGCGAGTTCATCGACCGGATGGGGCTGGTCATGGAGCGCATCGGCGGGACCCGCACCATGGGCCGGCTGTACGCGTGGCTGATGATCTGTGATCCGCCGCACCAGTCGCTGACCGAGCTGGCCGCCCGGCTCGGGGTGAGCAAGACGGCCGTCAGCACGGTCGCCAGGCAACTGGAGGCGGGCGGGATGATCGAGCGCGTCCCCGCACCGGGGCGCGAGCACCGCTACCAGGTGGCCCACGGCGGATGGGCGCACGTCCTGAAGGTCCAGCTAGCCGGGGTGCACCTCGGCGTCGAGGCCCTGGACCTAGGGCTGTCGCTCGTCGGCGAGGACCGGCCCGAGCAGCGGGCCCGGCTGGCGGAGACCCGGGAGTTCTTCGCCTTCACCGAGCGTGACGCGGACGAGATGCTCCAGCGCTGGCAGGAGTACCGCGCAGAGCCGACCTGACACGGAGGGAGAGGCGATGACCGACATCGTCGAACGGTACGACATCCCCGAGCAGCACTTCTGGCTGCGCGGGCCGCGATCGGGCCAACCGGTGGAGTACGACGCCCGCACCGGCATGTGGAACGTCTACGGCTACCCGGAGGCCCACGACATCCTCGGCGACCCCACGACGTTCTCCTCCGACACCATGCGGGTGCTCCCCAAGGGGCTGATGCCGGACAGCGAGGAGTTCTCGATGAACGGCTTCATCACCCAGATCGACCCCCCGGAGCACGGCAAGCTGCGCAAGCTGGTCAGCAGCGCCTTCACCCGCAAGGTCGTCGCGGACCTCGAACCCAGGATCGCCGCCCTCACCCATGAGCTGCTCGACGCGGCGCGCGAGCGCGGACGGCTGGAGCTCGTGACCGACCTGGCCTACCCGCTGCCCGTCATCGTCATCGCCGAGCTCCTGGGCGTGCCCAGCGGCGACCGCGCCCTGTTCAAGCAGTGGGCCGACGCGCTCTTCCAGCGCGACACCACGATCTCCCTCACCGAGCCCGTCGAGGAGCAGAACGCGGACGTCCAGGCCACGCTCAAGCCGTGGAAGGAGATGTCCGCCTACCTCGCCGGCCACGCCGAGGAGCGCCGCCGGCGGCCGCGCGCCGACCTGCTCACCAGGCTGGTCGAGGCCGAGGTGGACGGCGAGCACCTCCCCGACGACCAGGTGGTCAACTTCGCGATCATCCTGCTGCTCGCCGGGCACATCACCACGACCATGCTGCTCGGCAACACCGTGCTCTGCCTCGACGCCTTCCCCGAGCAGCAGGCCAAGGTACGGGCCGACCGCGCGTCGGTCCCGGCCGTCATCGAGGAGTCCCTGCGCCTGCTGCCCCCGTTCGCCGCCCTCGGCCGCTCCACCACCCGCGAGACCGAGCTGGGCGGCGTGACGATACCGGCCGACCAGCTCGTCATGGTGTGGCTCGGGGCCGCCAACAGGGACCCCCGGCAGTTCGCCGACCCCGGCGTGTTCGACCCCGGCCGTGACCCCAACCCGCATCTCGCCTTCGGCCGCGGCATCCACTTCTGCCTGGGCGCTCCCCTGGCGCGGCTGGAGGGGCGGGTCGCCCTGAACATCCTGCTCGACCGGCTCGACCCGCTCCGCACCGATCCGGAGGACCCGGTGACGTTCATCCCCACGCCGACCATGACGGGGGTGGCCCGCCTCCCCCTCGTGTAGCCCTGTCAGGCAGCCGGGGCCGCGCCGAGCAGCGCGGCCTCGGTGATCGGCGCCTCATGGGTGCCGGGCACCGTGCAGGCGTGGGCCCCGGCCAGCGAGCCGAGCCGCACGCACTCCTCCAGCGCCGCTCCGCGCAGTCGGCCGTACAGGAAGCCGGAGACGAACGCGTCGCCCGCGCCGTTGCTGTCGGCCACCGGGCCGGGCAGCGGGGTGGCGGGGAAGGCGCGCAGGTCGCCGCCGCGCGGCAGCACCAGGCAGCCGTCCGCGCCGCGCGTGCAGACGACCAGCTCGGCGCGGCCCAGGCGGAGGATGTCGCGCATCACGCGCTCGGGCGAGTCCAGCGCGGCGGCCGACATGAACACCAGGTCGGAGCGGTGGGCGAACTCCCGGTGGTGGTCGTTGACGCCGTCCCAGTCGTGCAGGTCGGTGGAGACGGGCATGCCGTCGAGGTCGTCGTACACGTCGCGGCAGTAGCCGGTGATCGAGACGTGCGCGTGGCGGGCGCGCACGCCGGCGTAGAGCTCGCGCGGCAGCCGCTCGCCCGGCGTGTCGCGCGGGTCGTGCAGCGAGGTGCGGCGGCCGTCGGGGCCGACGAGCAGCACGCTGCGG